>DATBWO010000073.1:0-6054 GCA_036514775.1 Dehalococcoidia bacterium
GCAACCGCGGGCATAGTCAGCCGCTTAAATGTATCTCTGAATGTTGAGGGAAATACCCTTTACGGTTTAATTGAAACCGATGCGGCTATCAATCCCGGCAACAGCGGCGGCCCACTGGTGAATATGTCTGGTAAAGTGATAGGCATTACCAGTGTTAAGATAGTTTCGTCCGAGGTGGAGGGTATGGGTTATGCCATAAGCAGCAACGAGGCTAAGCCTATCATCGAGGATCTAATTCGTTATGGTCACGTGACCTATCCCTGGCTGGGGGTGGGAGCAAAGACTGTGACCCCTTTGCTAGCTGTGGCAATGAACCTTTCTGTGGACAGGGGAGCGCTTATTGTAACAATAGTTGCTGATAGCCCTGCAGATACTGTGGGGTTAAGAGAAGATGACATCATCATCCGCGTTGGGGATAAGGAAATAAGCAATGTCGCCGACCTTGTCCAAGCTATTCGAGCCAGCGAAATTGGCGAAGAGGTAGAAATAGTCTTCGTTAGAGGCGAAGATACCAAAACAACCTCAGCCCAACTGGTAGAACGCCCCGCTTCCTAGGACAAGCTTCCTGCATTCAAATCCCAAGCTCAGTAACCAAGACATCCCTATTTTGGATTTGGAAATTTGAATTTTGGGATTTGTTTAGAGTTTAGAAATTAGGATTTAGGATTTGCTTTCTTGATTGCCAAAGAGACCTCGCTATTCGAGATGCGGTATCTTTCATTATAAGCCTCATCAGGAGGCAAACCATCGATAAGCTCTTGAGATAAGGTCTCCTGTTTAATGTAGTCGGCAAAAGTGTTTATTACTTGCTTGATGAGCGGTTCCTTTGTCTGATAATAGGTAATGATATGGTCTGTGATATCAAACTTGGCATTGCGACGCATATTTTGAAGGTGACGTACAAGCTCTCTACTTACTCCCTCGGCAATTAGCTCAGAAGGCAATTCAGTATGTATGGCCACTTGATATCGAGCGTCGTTGGCCACGCTGTAATCTGGCATGTTGGAAGGAAATTTCTCTCGTTCCTTTGCTTCACTCAATACGACGAGTTGTTTAACATTTATCTCTTCCATTACTTCGGTCGCTAATTTCTCTAAAGCTTTTTTCTCCTCTTTTGTCTCTACCATGACCACTGCTTTAGCCACTGGCTGGCGCACTTTAATCCCCGCTTTAGCCCGTGCTGCCCTGCCCAAGCTGGATATTTTCATAGCTAGCTTAACATCGCTATTTAGCTTGTCATTGATTTTGGATTCATCCGCTATGGGGAAATCGGTTAAATGAACGCTTTCTCTAGCTTGAGGGTTAACGGAACGAAACAAATTCTGATAAAGCTCTTCAGAAATAAATGGCACAAAGGGAGCCAACAATTGAGATAGAGTCACTAGGCATTGATATAGTGTAGTATATGCGGCCGATTTATCATCATCGCTCTCGCTTTTCCAGAACCGGCGGCGGTTTCTTCTCACATACCAGTTAGAGAGGTCGTCTATAAATTCCTCGATTCTGCGTGCGGCAGAAGTAGGATTATAGCTATCCATCAATTTGGAAACCTCGCTTACGAGCCGATTGAGTTCTGAACTAATCCAATTATCCAGCTCCGTGAAAGCTTTTAGCTGAGCGCTGTCAGCCGTCAATGGTTGAGGAACAAAGCAATCGATATTGGCGTAAAGGGTAAAAAAGGAACACGTATTCCACAAAGTAAGGAAAAATTTACGTATCGTCTCTTCAAGTGTCTTAGTGGAGAAACGATGGTTATCTTCTCCGGCAGTAGAAACCAGCATATACCACCTTAGAGCATCTGCACCATAATTATTAATCATAGCCCAGGGATCAATTACATTGCCCTTGGACTTACTCATTTTGTCACCCTGAGCATCGACAACGTGCCCCAAGCAGATGACATTCTTAAAGCAAGGACGATTGAAAAGTAGAGTGGATATGGCATGTAAGCTGTAAAACCAGCCTCTGGTCTGGTCCACAGCCTCGCAAATAAAATCGGCGGGAAAATTCTGCTTAAACTTATCTTCATTGTCGAAGGGATAATGCCACTGAGCTACTGGCATAGCTCCGGAGTCGAACCAACAATCGATTACCTCGGGAACACGCTGCATTCTGCCACCACATTTAGGGCAGGCAAAGGTTATTTCATCTACATATGGGCGATGTAAATCTAAAGGCGTGGTTAAGCCACTGAGACTTGACTGCGCTCTTAATCCGTCCACACTGTCGACACACTCGTAATTATCACAGGAAGAACAGCGCCAAATATTGAGCGGAGTCCCCCAATACCTCTCCCGGGAAAAAGCCCAATCAACATTGTTCTCCAACCAATCGCCAAAACGACCATGCTTAATATAATCAGGGTACCAGTTTATCTTGGTATTGCCCGAGATAAGTTCTTCTTTCACCGCTGTCGTTCTGATATACCAGGTCTGCTTGGCATAGTAGAGCAGAGGTGTCTCGCACCTCCAGCAAAATGGGTAGGTATGAATAATCTTTTCACTGCGATAGAGCAAACCACGCGATTTAAGGTTATCAAGGATAAAAAGGTCAGCATCTTTAACAAACTTGTCAGCAAAGGGATAGGTGCCGATAACTGTGCCCTCCAAATCCACCGGTTGAACGAAATCAAGTCCTCTACTCATCCCAATATCAAAGTCAATCTCTCCAAAGGCAGGAGCAATATGAACTACACCGCTGCCTTCATCCAAGGAGACAAAATCAGCAGCGATCACAGGATAAGTTAAATCATCCTCTATTTCCTTCACATGCAATGTTGGCAACTCTAAACGGGGCACCGCAAAACTATGAGGATTAAACAAAGGTTCATATCTAAGATGCGCAAGGTCCTCGCCCAAGACAACGCCCAACTCGGTGTATCCCTCCAACCCAACTGTATTCACAAGCATTGTGGCTAGAATAAGATAATAATGGTCGCCTTCCATCACACTATACTCAGCATCAGGTGCAACCGCCAAAGCTGTATTGCCTGGCAGCGTCCATGGTGTCGTTGTCCAGGCCAGGAGAAATGCCGGTTTACTTGATATGCGAGAAGACGGGAGAAGAGAATGGAGTTTCGTGTCTTTCCCAAGCGAGCCGGGCTCGAGTTTGAACTTTATATATAATGATGGGTCTTCAGCATCCTTATACCCTAAAGCCACCTCGTGGGAGCTAAGGGATGTGCCACATCTAGGGCAATGTGGCGTTACTTTGTAGCCTTGATAAATCAAACCCCTGTCCCATAGCTGTTTCGTTATCCACCAGCAAGATTCAATATAGCTATTGTCTAATGTTATATAAGGATGCTCCATATCCAACCAGCAGCCAAGGCGCTCAGTCATAGCTTCCCATTCTTTAATATATTTAAAAACGCTTTGGCGACAATGTTCATTGAATCGAGCCACTCCATATTCCTCAATTTGAGCCTTACTGGTAAGGCCAAGAGAGCTCTCCACCTCCAACTCAACGGGCAAACCATGGGTATCCCACCCCGCTTTTCGCGGCACATGGTAACCCTTCATTGTCTTATACCGGCAAACAACATCCTTATATAGACGAGACAACACATGATGGACTCCCGGGCTGCCATTAGCTGTAGGCGGACCTTCATAGAAGGCGTAGTGTGGTCCTCCTTTTCTTATCTCGATACTCCTGTTAAAAATTCCCTGCTCTTTCCAGAAGCGGAGGATATTTTTTTCCAGTTGAGGGAAGTTGACCTTAGTATTTACTTCTTGAAACATGGCTAAATTAATTCCCCAAAGTATTTGGGACTTTTTGTGGACCCCAATAAATCTGGTCTAAATATTAACTGGGTACCCAAGGAAATCGCAAGATTTTCTTGGGTTTGTTTAATCTTGTTTCGGTAAAATAACTACCTTCCTATTCTCATCCTCACCTATGCTCTGAGTTGTTACATCGGGATTATCAGTCAAAGTCAAGTGGACAATTCGACGTTCGTCGGCAGGCATTGGCTCCATAGTTATGGCATGACGGCTTGATTTCACCTGCTCAGCTAGATATAAGGCTAATCTTTGCAAGGACTCATGACGGCGTTTTTTGTATCCAGCAACGTCAACTTTTAACGGCAGCCAGGCCTTTAACCGTCCAGCTACCATGAGCTTGGTAATATATTCTAAGCAAGCTAGGGTCTGACCTTGCCGTCCAATCAAGATACCTAAATCGTCACCCTTGATATTTAGAGTTAAAGGTGTCTCATCGGATAGCACTTCAACATTGCCTGTTACACCCAGCAATTCAAGCAGTTTATCTAAAATTTCTGTGACTACCGAAGCTACATCTTTTTCCGGCAGGGTTATTGGAATCACCCTGATTAAAGCCTCTTTGTCTCTTCGTCCTAAAATCCCCGATTTCCCCTCTCTAATAACCTCTACCTCAAATTGTTCCCGGCTTAGCCCCAGCTGAGCCTCTGCCTTCTCTATTGCCTCTTCTACTGTCGCAGCAACTATCTCAATCGGTTCCATAGGCCTATTTTCCTTTAGCAATTTGCTTTATTACCAGTACAATTTGCAATCGCCTCTACAACGCTAGGTCATTTTCCCTTCGCTGAGCTTGACGGAAATGGAGAACGGAATTTAAGGTAACCCCAGCCACCAGTGACGAAATATTGGGTTATAATACCAATTATATTGGAAACAGCCCAATAGAGAGCCAAGCCACTGGGAAACATCAAGGTTAAAAAGCCGAACATGAGGGGCATCATAAGCAACATCATGTTGTTTGTGGAAGCTTGCCTGGGGTCAATGGCTGGTGCTTGGGTCATCTTCTGCTGTACCCACATTGTGCCACCAACTATGATGGCTAGAAAAAAATCACCCCGGCTTCCTAAATCAAGCCACAAGAACTGGCTATTTAAAGGAATCGCCTGACTCACTATATTCCACGAGTAAAGACGCTGAGCTAGATCAAGTAAGTTCTCCGGCGTGGTAGCTAGAGCTCTCATAATGGCTTGATAGAGGGCAATCCAGATAGGAAACTGAACCAACATGGGCCATAAGCAGCCCAGAGGGTTCACCCCAGCTTCCTTATAAAGCTTCATCATCTCCTGTTGAAGTTTTTGCTGATTTTTTCCATATTTCTTTTGTAGTTCTTGCAACTTCGGCTGCATGTCCTGCAAAGCTTTGGTGGACTTGAGTTGTCGCTTGTTAAGAGGCCAGGTGATTAGACGTACGATAACGGTAAGGACAATGATTGCTAAGCCAAAATTACCACCCAAAAGATGGCTCAAGGCAATCAGCACATTCAGTACTGGGTTACCTATAATTAAATACCAAATATCTCCGGGACTCATTGTGTGCGACCTTTATTCTTCCCTGGTCAAAGAAATATTCCAACTCAGTTCGCCCTTCTCAATATCCACACCATATAACTGGTTATCTTCACCTCGAATATAAACCAGACCCTCGTGGGCACAAAGAGGCGTCCTTATTTGGGCATTAATGGTTGGTTTATTATCATTTTCTGGATTTTTAATTTGCTCGCCCTCACCAGTCTCGGGATTAATGACATACACATTGCCTGACTCATTAGCTATTATTAGCAGGTTATCCATCAAAACAGGTGAGGAAACTATGGGAGTAGCCTTCCCTTGCGCGTCCGTGCTTTCAAACTGCCATAATTCTTCCCCTGTCTCAGCACTAATAGCATAAAGTTTGCCATCGAGACAGCCAGCATAAACAATGCCTTCATTGACTATAGGAGACGCCCAGAACCAATTACCGGCTGGGTTCTCCTGGGGAAATTTCCACATTGATGATATATTACTACCTATTCCTATGGCATAAAGATGATGGTCGAACGAACCAACGTAGATAGTGTCTGCGTCAATCACTGGTGAAGAAGCAAAACCAGCCTCTGATTCGAAAAACCAATCTAATAATTCGCCTGTTTCAGCCGATAAAGCATAGATATGACCATCAAAAGTGCTGACATAGAGAGTATCCCCCACAACTGCGGGGCTTGTCCAAAGCTTGAGTCTCTCACCTAAAGGGTCAGATTTCCACTTAAGGTCACCATAAGTTGTATCCAGAGCATAAA
>DATBWO010000074.1:0-6799 GCA_036514775.1 Dehalococcoidia bacterium
CATCGGTAACCCTCAACCCGTTTACAAAGCTGGTGGGAATATCCAGCCGGGCCAGCCACTCGGAAGTCACCTTGGCGCCGCCATGAACCACTACCAGGGACTTGCCCTGTTTCTGAAGCTCCACCAGGTCTTCTAAGGTAGTATCGTGGTTGCCCAGGGTGCTGCCGCCAATCTTGACTACGATGATTCTCTTTTGCATTATGTGGTATACCTGCTATTTATCCTAACATATTCCTCGGAGAGGTCGCAGCCCCAGGCGGTGGCCTTGCCGTCTCCTAAATTCAAGCAGAGCCTTATGAGCACATTATCGCTGTTGCTCAAAGCCGCTATCATTTCCTCCTTGCTGAAGGGGGTGGGACAACCCTGCTTCATGACACAAACGCCATTCAAATAGACATCCAATCTGCTTTCGCTCACCCTGGCTCCGCTTCGCCCCAGAGCAGCAACGATACGCCCCCAGTTAGGGTCGTTGCCATGGATGGCGGCTTTCACCAGCGGTGAACTAGCGACAGTGCGAGCCGCCTGGCAAGCCCAAATCTGGGCTTCCGCCCCTTCTACTGTGACTTCAATAAGTTTTGTGGCTCCCTCTCCATCCCGAGCCATAGACTTAGCCAGATGGGTGCAAACTGCAGTTAAGGCTTCTTGAAAAGCGTCGCCATTATCAAAGTCAATAGACTCGTTACCAGCCAAGCCATTGGCCAATAGGAATACACAATCGCTGGGGCTGGTATCGCCATCAATACTTACCATGTTGAAAGAGTAGTCCACCGCCTTGTGTAATGCTGCTTGCAGGAAATCAGCACTCACCACAGCATCGGTGGCGATAAAACAAAGCATGGTAGCCATGTTGGGATGAATCATACCGGCCCCTTTAGCCACCCCACCAATAGTGAACTTAGCTCCTTTTAAATCTGCCTGGACGGTCATCTCTTTGGGTCTGGTATCCGTGGTCATTATTGCCCGGCAAAAATCGTGACCTCCTCTTCTGGTTGGCTTTATCCTGGGAATTCCAGCCCTGATTTTATCCATGGGCAAGGGCACGCCAATGACACCGGTGCCGGCGACAAGGACTTCCTCAGGGGATATGCCCAGCTTGGCGGCTGTTATTTCGGCCATTTCCTGAGCATCTGCCCACCCTTGCCCACCCGTGCAAGCATTGGCACAACCGGAATTTACCACTATAGCCTGCGCCCGCCCTCTTTCTATATGCCTCTGGGATAAAATAACTGGAGCTGATTTAATCTGGTTGGTAGTAAAAACGCCGACAGCCTTGCAGGGCACTTCGGAGCAAAGAATAGCTAAATCAAGCTCGCCTTTGCTCTTTATCCCAGCACGCACCGCCCCAGCCAGGAATCCTGAAGCTGAGGTAACACTGCCTGAAGG
Organism: Dehalococcoidia bacterium; assembly: GCA_036514775.1. Lineage (GTDB taxonomy): Bacteria > Chloroflexota > Dehalococcoidia > GIF9 > AB-539-J10 > RBG-13-51-36. Next base: position 1,384 of record DATBWO010000074.1, read on the forward strand.
AATTAAGTTAAACATAAAATTCAAATATAACAGGAAATAAGGACAGCGTCTATTTCCAGCGACCTAACAGCCAGACAATCCTTTTTCTAGATTGCTTCGTCGCTACGCTCCTCGCAATGACAGGAGGAGAGGGCTCCTCGCAATGACGAAGCGGGAGGCGCTCGTAATGACACCCCACTTGTCGTTGCGAGTCCCGATAAATCGGGACGAAGCAATCCCGGGGTGGGGCACGTGGAGAAAAATAGAGTTGACCCCGTTTTCACGCAAGCCTGAAGTTGCTTTCGCCTACTATCTCGCTCAATTCGCTAGCTAATTCGGGGCAGTAATTTACTGTTATGTTGGGCATCTCCAAGTTAGTGATTTCACCATCGCCGACAACAGCCAGAGAAACTCTATCCTGTCCGGGATAACTCTTGAGGATATCCATAATTTTATGGAGGCGTTCGACGTCTTTTTCGGCGTCGTCCGACTGGTTGACATCTATCAGGACATGGCGACGCTGGGGTTCCTTTAGCACTTCTTGCCTCACAGGGAGAAGCATCGCCTCCTGACAGTTTAATTGCACTTCCCCATCCCTGACCTTCACTACGCCCTTGATGCTGAGAATGTTGCCTTCCTGCCATAGCCCCTGAGTGCTCTCATAGAGCCTGGGCCAGGCGATGACCTCGATACTGGCATCCAGGTCTTCAATTGAGGCGACAACAAACGGGCGACTATCTTTGGTGTGGGCCTGGCGTACCGAGACCACCATTCCCCTAACGGTCACCGTTTCATCAACCATGTCCATATTGATTTCGCCGCAGGAAACAGTACCTGGTGAAGATATTTCCCTGGCAAGGAAGTCCAGGTGTTGGGAGAAATAAACCCCTAACAGTTCTCTTTCCCACATAAGCTTTTGCTTGGCGGATACCTCTTCCTCGGCTGGCTGGTAACCAACAGGGGGGGTGGGAGAGCTTTGCCCCCATAAATCAAACATGCTAACTTGCCCCGTTTCCTTGGCTCGTTGCTCAGTTTGAGCCAGAGAGATGATTTTATTCAGGGATTCGAGTAGCGTCTTACGGCTGCCCAGGGAGTCAAAGACACCGACTTTAATCAAGCTTTCTAATACTTTCTTATTGATGTTGCGAAGGTCGGTGCGATAGCAGAAGTCTTCTATGGACTTAAAATCGCCCTCTGTTTTCCGGCCAGACAAGATATGCTCAATTGGGGAAAAGCCGACATTTTTAATAGAAGCCAGTCCAAAGCGGATGGCGGGATTATTATCACCATCCTTCTCAATGGCGAAGCTAGCATGGCTCCTATTAATATCCGGCGGGAGCACTTTGATGCCCAATCTCCGGCATTCAGCAATCGCCGAACGGACCTTTTCCATATTATCCGAATAAGTATTGAGCAAGGCAACCATGTACTCAATGGAATAGTTTGCCTTAAGATAGGCAGTGCAGTAAGCAATGAGGCCATAGCTAACGCTGTGAGCTTTATTGAAGGCGTACCCAGCAAAAGGCTCGATTAGGGAAAATACTTCCTTAGCTAATTCCGGTGATATGCCATTTTTTTTAGCTCCGGTGATGAAATGGCGCTCCTCTTTCTTCATCACCGCAGGTATCTTCTTACCCATAGCTTTACGAAAAATGTCAGCCTGGCCCAGACTATAGCCGGCGAGAGCTTGGGCGATAAATATTACCTGCTCCTGATAAACGATAACTCCGTAGGTTTCTTTTAAAATCTCCTTCAGAATGGGATGGGGATAGTGAATGGGGGCAACACCCTGCTTGGCCTTAATAAAAGTGGGAATTTGTTCCATGGGACCCGGGCGATAGAGTGCCACCATAGCTGCGATATCGCTAAAGATAGTGGGCTTGAGTTCCTTGATATAGCGGCGCATCCCGGCGCTTTCCAACTGGAAGATGCCTTTGGTTTCCCCCGAGGCCAGCAACTCAAAGGTCCTGGCATCGTCGAGAGGAATATGCTGCAAATCCAGGGAGATGCCACGATTTTTGGCAATAATTTCTTTAACTTTAGCCAGAATGGTCAAATTAGATAGTCCCAGGAAATCCATTTTTAACAGTCCCAGGCGGGCAATATTCTCCATGTGGAACTGAGTCATGACCTGTCGGGACTCACCCTTTCCCAGCAATTGTAACGGCACATATTCGATTAAGGGCTCATGCGCTATAACCACGCCGGCGGCATGGGTGCTGAAGTGCCTGACCATTCCTTCAAATTTCTTAGCTGAGTCAACCAGGTTACGTATTGCAGCGTCCTGGCGATAAATGTCATAAAGCTCCCGGTTCTGTTCCAGAGCCCTATCCAAGGTTATGGTCAGCTCTAGAGGAATGAGGCGAGCGACTCGATCAACCTGAGCATAAGGCATGCCTAAAGCCCGCCCCGTGTCTCTTATCGCGGCTCTGGCTCCCATGGTGCCAAAGGTAATGATTTGAGCTACGTGGTCGGAGCCATATTTCTGGTTAACGTAAACCAGGACCTCGTCACGGCGGTCGTCCTGAAAATCAAGGTCAATATCCGGGAGCTCGCGGCGCTCGACATTAAGGAATCGTTCGAAAACCAGCCCATATGCCAGCGGGTCGACATCAGTGACGCCCAGACAGTACAGAGCCAGGCTGGCAGCAGCACTGCCCCGAACACCAAAATAGATGCTTCGTTCTCGGGCAAAGGAAATTATATCCCAAACAACGAGGAAGTAATGGGCAAACTTTGTCTTCTGGATGACATCAAGCTCGTGGCTAAGCCGTTCCTTGACCTCTGAGTTGAGCTCCGGGTAACGTTTCCCCAGGCCCTGCCAGCAGAGCTCAGCCAGGAAATCATCAGCTTTCCGGCCCTGAGGCAATTCCACGTGCGGCAGATGTAGCTTGGTGAAATCCAGCTCCATTTGACACATATCAGCAATGGCTTGAGTATTCTCCATAGCCTGAGGTAAGTCAGCAAATAACTCTTCCACCTCTTCAGGGCTTTTCAGATAGAAGAAATCGCCAGCCATCTTCAACCTTTTTTCATCGTACACAGAGGTATTGGTCTGTATGCACAAAAGAAGTTCATGGGCTGGGGCGTCTTTTTTATCAACGTAATGCACATCAAAGGTGGCTACCGGGGGTATATTGAGTTTAGTGGACAGCGAAGTAAGCTCCTGGTTGATTTGCTCCAGTTCAGGGATAGGATGCCTCTGAATCTCCAGGTAGTAATCGCCGAAAACCTCCTTGTACCATGAAGCTGCCCGGGCAAGCTCGTCGTTTCGCCCCTCGAGGATAAGTCGAGCCAGTTCCCCGTGAGCACACCCCGAAAGGGCAATAAGGCCGTCATGATGAAGCTTTAAAAGCTCTTTATCGACTCTGGGCTTATAGTAAAATCCCTCGAGGTAGCTTTTAGTAACCAGTTGGAGCAAATTGCGATAACCCTTTTCGTTCTTGACCAGTAACGTAAGATGATAGGGCGTTTTGTGGGCTGACTCTCGGCTATGGCAATCGGTCTCGGCAACGTAGACTTCACAGCCAATAATTGGTTTTATACCTGCTTCCTTAGCCGTCACATAAAAATCAATAACGCCATACATGGCGCCGTGGTCAGTAATAGCCAGGCTGTCCATGCCCAACTCTTTGGTCCGGGCAATAAGCTGAGGAATGCGGCACATACCATCGAGTAAGCTATATTCAGTGTGGACGTGAAGGTGGGCAAAGTTCTGTGGCATTAGCTAGATTATAACATTTGCGCTAAGGGCACCAAACGAGGAACTTCTAGCTACCAAAAATTTCTTTACCATCACAATGAGCATCACTATCTGCCTGCAATTTCAACAGGAGTTCGATATCACCACTTGGGTAATGAGAGCCTCTTGTGTGCTCTCGTAAATTAGGAAGGGACGAGCCCCCCTACGAAAGTAGGGTTACTAATAGGTGATTGACGGGAAAGCGAACGGGTCTTAGACTATATTCAGTTAGTCTTAGGGGGTGTTGCATATGCCTGTAAAAATAAATGGTCGGATTTATTATAGGACTGCTGAAGTTTGCCAGATAGTTGGCATAGGCAAGAGCACTCTGTTTCGCTGGATCAGGCAAAACACTATAAAGGATGCCGAATATAGAGACAGGAAAGGGTGGAGGCTGTTCACGGAGAGTGAATTACTCAGTCTTAAGTCGGAGACTAACAAAATTCAGAGTAACCGGATGGCCAAAATGGGGAAAATACCATCAACAGTGTTGTAAGAATGTTCAATAACAATACAAAGGTGGGTGATATTATGAGTAATACTGCTAAAAGTGATGCCGTTGTGCTGGGGGGGCGTGAGTTCAAGCGAGTAAAAAATGGGTTAGATGAGGCTCAGGTAGCGTCTTCCATTGACGAACTCATCAATGAGCGGGATAAACTAGCCAAGTCACAAGAGCATATCGCTTCTCTTAACAGACTTGCGGAGATGACTGTTGTCGAAGCCGACAAGCTAGCCACACAGATCAAGACCGAAGCTGCGGAACACGCTAAAGCTGAGAGTGCGGCCATTATAGATAAAACCAAAGAGCAAGCTCGGCAGCTATCCGAAAAGAAAATAGCTGAAGCTGTAGAGATTGCTAATGAGAAAGCTAAAGCAATCAGGGCCAAAGCCGAAGAGGAAGCAGCACTGCTGCTAGAGAACGAGAAAAATAAAATCCGGAATGAAATACGCACCCTTGTAAATCAACAATTCGGCTATTTACTGGAAGAACTGGAAAGACTTAAGCAGCAGGCAGCAACGATACAGACAGATTTTGACAATAAGTCGCCTGCGCCCACGAAAGAGAAGAGCGCTGTAACCACGAAAATCACAGAAAGGATAGACGCGGCAGCCGTGGAAATCGCAGAAGGGAGAGACGCTGCGGCCACGGAAATCGCGAAAGAGAGCGCCACCATAGTCGCGGAGGAGATGAAGAAGGCACTTGCCGAGCACTTAGAGCCCAGCCGAGCTACGGACCACCTCGAAAAAAGTTCCGAACTCTCGAAACTGCTTGAGATTGAAGAGGAGACAAAGTCGGGTAAGCCGCAATGGGAAGTGGAAATCTTGCCTCCGCTTGATATAGCCAAAATCATGGAAGTCGTGACCTTCCTTGACCAATTACCCGAAGTTGCCAATACTGAGATGATTGTACCTCAGATTGACATGCCTTCAATTCTGGTTTTCCTGCGTAAGCCCCTGAACTTTGTGGATGTGCTGCAAACAATCCCCATAGTGGCACATGTTGAAGAAATCAAGGCTGACAAAGCTGCGACCAACGGCAAACCAGGGAAAGTTCGCATAGGCTTCTCGGGGAACACAACGTCGCCAGAAAAGAAATGAATAACACGCATATCTTCCGTTAAAGGCAGCAACCCAATCAGGCCAGAAAGAACCTAATCCTCCATAGGCATTTTATATGCCTCCTCTTTTTGTTGG
>DATBWO010000075.1:0-3663 GCA_036514775.1 Dehalococcoidia bacterium
TGCTGTCCCCAGACATACCTTGATAATATGACGACCTCTGGGCATAAGGCTGAAAGCCTTGTAGTAACTGGCGATTTGATAAACCTGGGTGATAGGTACTTCTAATTGCTCGCTTACCTCCGTTAATACTTCCCGGGACAACCACCCAAACATGCTTTGTAAATCCAAAAGGATTTGAATTAGCATATCTTTATCCCTTTGATAGCTTCCTACAGCTTTGCTTACTGCTCTGGAAACCTTGGTCGATTTTTTACTCTTTGTTTTTGAAACCATCGTTTTCATACCTTCAATTCAAAGGGGAGAAGCTTTCACCTTTTCTTTGAGCTTGGCATAATCTTCGTTTACCATCTGCTGAATTCTCTGAACCTGCTCAGCCGTCAAATGTCGGTATCTCCCTTGTAGCTTCAGGTATTCCTCAATAGGCTTAAGTTTAGGTGGGTCGGCATTCAGTCTGTAGCGTCCATTTTCTATTTCGTAAAGAGGGAAGATACCTGTCTGCACAGCGAGTTGACCTATTTTAATAGCTAAATCGGTACCGTATCTCCAGCCTGTAGGGCAAGGAGAGAGGATATGGACATAGGCCGGGCCTTTAAGCTCCGCCCCTTTCCTAACCTTTTTCATTAAGTCAAAGCGGTAGCTGGGACAGGCTGTTGCCACATAAGGTATGTCGTGAGCAGCAGCAATAGCGACCATATTTTTCTTCCGGGTAGCCTGTCCCATGCTGAATTTCCCTGCTGGAGCCGTGGTAGTCGAAGCTCCGTAAGGAGTGGCACTCGACCTTTGGATTCCCGTGTTCATGTAGGCCTCGTTATCCAGACAGATATATATGAAATCATGGCCTCTTTCGAACGCCCCAGACAGGGCCTGGATTCCTATATCGCTGGTGGCGCCGTCCCCGCCCATAGCAACACATATAATATTCTTTTCAGGCATCCTGCCCTTTTTCACCAAAATCTTTAGGCCTGCTTCTACACCCGAGATTTCAGCAGCAGTATTTTCGAAAAGCGTATGCATCCAGGGGACTCGCCAGGAGGTATAAGGAAGCGGCGTGGTGGTTACTTCGTCACATCCTGTAGCCATAGCCATTATCACATTCTCTCCCAGGGCTTTCATAGCAAGCCTGATGGCTAAAGCTTCCCCACAGCCAATGCAAAAACTATGTCCTTCAGCAAGGAACTCCTTGGTAGTTACCAGCTTTCCCCCAAATTTTACGGCTTTCGTTTCCATTTCTTACCCCTTACTGATAGCTATCGGCTGACAGCTTTCAGCTATCATCTTATGCCCACTGTCTCAAGCATCCTGTCGGAGCCCTTTTCCGCAATTTCCTTACCTCTATTAATAACATAGTCAAAATTCTCTTCGGACATATCCCTGCCACCCAAACCCCCTATGATGCCGACCACCTTTGGCCTGGGCTCTTCATCATATAAAGCTGACCTGATTTCGGAAAAGACCGGGCCTCCCAGGCCAAAGGAAATACACCTGTCGAAAACGATAAGTAATCGGGCGCCTTTCACTATTCGGCGAAATTCCTCAAATGGGAAAGGCCTCCAGAGGCGCAAGCTTATAAGTCCTATGGCCTCACCTTTATCTCTCCTGTCATCTATGACAATCTTTGCCGTCTCGGTGAAAGCACCCATGGTTAGAAGTAATGTTTCGGCGTTTTCCGTTTTGTATTCCTCGACAGGATGATAATAACGACCAAAGATGTCTCCAAATTCCTTCCACCCTTGGAGTATTACCTCCTTGGATTTCCTGAATGCCACTTCTTGGGCTAACTTTGTCTCTGAGTATATGTCAGGCGGTCCAAAGGCTCCGTGGGTCATGGGCTTATCAGGGTTTAGGGCAAAGGGGTATTGGAATCTAGGGAGAAATTTATCTACCTCACTTTGCTCCGGTAAAATCACCGGTTCTGTCACGTGCGATAAAGTGAACCCATCAAGATGAACCATGACTGGAAATAAGACCTTGGGGTTCTCCCCAACCCGGAAGGCCCATAAGGTCAGGTCGAACGCCTCCTGGCCATTCTGGCAAAATACCTGTATCCAGCCAGTATCCCTGACAGCCATGGCATCGGAATGGTCCCCCCAAACGCTTAAGGGGGCAGAAAGAGCTCTGTTGCACACTGCCATGACCACAGGATATCTCATGGAGGAAGCGACATATACCACCTCATGCATGAGCTCCAATCCCTGACCAGCAGTAGCTGTGAAAGTTCTGGCACCCACCGCGGCAGCCCCAAGGCATGTGCTCATGGCTGAGTGCTCCGACTCCACCGGAATATAAGCAGCGTTGAGTTCACCGTTAGCTACCATCTCGGCAAGCCGCTCGGGGATATGTGTCTGGGGTGTTATAGGATAGGCAGCGATGACATCAACATCAGCCATTCTGACTGCCTCAGCTACAGCGTGGGAGGCCTCTAATGCGACTCTTCTGCTCATGTTTCCTGCTCCTCTATCATCTTTATAGCTCCCACAGGGCATATACTAGAGCAAATGCCACAGCCCTTACAGTAATAAAGGTCAGATTCATAATATCCTTCCTCACCAGGCTTTATGGCAGCATCAGGGCAATAAATCCAACACAGGGCACATTTAATGCACTTTTCCTTATCCAGTATGGGCCTTTCCGTCCTCCAGTCGCCAGTCTTCCGAAAGCTAGCATTTCCCGCTTCTAATATGATATTGCCAACTTCCATATCCTTCCAGGTGAGCTCGTCTGCCATTGTTTACTCCTTTAGCACTGTTTCATTGTAAGCCCTTTTCATGGCTTCGATATTCGCCTTGGCTCGGGGCCCGAAACGCTCTTGCAACTGTTCTACCAGAGAATCCATTTTCACAATCTCGGTAACCTTCAGTAGCGCACCAATCATCGCAGTGTTGGTTATAGGCAAGCCTATCGTTTCCCTGGCAATCTTTGTGGCGTTAACTGCAGCTACAGGCCACTTATATCCAAACTCAGATTTAAGTTCAGCTGGCGATTTTCGGGAATTAATTATGATTTTGCCGTTCTCCTTAAGTCCTAAGGTAACGTCAACTGCGCGCAACAATCCTGGATCAAGCACAGCTACTATATCAGGCTTGTAGATAACTGTTCTGGTTTTGATAAGTTCATTGCTTACCCTCAGGAAAGCCAGCACCGGTGCCCCTCTCCTTTCGGGTCCAAAGCTAGGGAATGACTGAGCATATTTTCCTTCGCTTATAGCAGCACGAGCAACTAACTCCGCAGAAGTTACCGCTCCCAGTCCTCCTCTGCCATGCCATCTTACCTCAAGAAGCTTAGCCATAAGAAAAGACCTGTTTACCCATAGAAACTATAATAGTGTAGCTTTTCCGAAAACCTAAAATATAATTAAATTACCCCCTGCTGTCAAGGGGTTTTTGGGGGGACTTAGCTATTATAAAAAAACGCCCCTGAAGGGACTCGAACCCTTGCACCTGGCTCCGGAGGCCAGTGCTCTATCCTCTGAGCTACAGGGGCCAAGAGTACGAAAAAAACAATGTAAGATGATAACACAGGACAACATTTTATTCAACGTTCATTGCTGCCAAGGCTTTGACAACCACCGTTGCGTTATAGTATTATCACAAGGATTTTGCCGGACAAAGGAGAAGCAGAATGCTTAATGCCTTATGGATAGTCCTGTTAGGAATGGCGATCATC
>DATBWO010000076.1:0-3255 GCA_036514775.1 Dehalococcoidia bacterium
CTCTGATAGGGAGATGGCCGTTATTCGGACAGCAACACACGCCACTCAGTCTGGCATCACTGATATTCTTGCTAGGTGGTTCTTTTATTATCACAAAGTTCTTTATCAAACGAAGGTGGACGCTGAGATGGACCCGATTGAGCATAATTGCCTGCGGTCTGGCAGCCATTATCATAGTGCTACGAATTGAATACGCCACTGGCTCAGGACTTCTTGACATGCGAGGGTTTATTAACGCCGCCCGTCTTCTGGTTGATAGTTTTTCTCACCCAAACCAGGTAGCGGTAGCTCTAGCCGTGGGATTGTACCTTTGGTGGCGCGGGATAGGGTTTGCACACTCTCCTCTCTTTTTCGAAGATGTTTATCGCCACTTCTCATTCGGCTTAATCGTTCAAGTGATATTAATCATAGCCTGGGGGACTGACCAGCAGAGCAGCTGGATGTCCGCTACGGGTCTTTATGTAGCAGGTTTCTTCTTCTTCGGTTTGTCCGCCCTGGCGCTCGCCCGGTTAAAAGGCACGCAAGAGCAGGCAAGAGCCAGGGGAATCAGCACAGTTTTCAATGGCCGTTGGCTTTCCATCATAATTGTCGTCATCGGCAGCATTGTCCTGGTGGGAATGGGGGTTGCCAGCATCTTCTCTATCCAATTTCTGTCAGTTCTGACGGGGGTGTTCAACTTTGTCACTGGAATTCTGTTGAAGGTCATATTTTATTTATCTTATGTATCCGTTATCGTAACAAGCTTTTTTGTAAGCCTCACGTTCTACATAATAACGGTAATAATAAACGCACTGCAGGGGAAAATACCTACAGAACCGCTATCGTCCGCAAACGTGACAGCTATTCCAGAACTAAAGCAAGCTGTTTCAGAGTCACTTTCACCGGAGGCTTTGCTGGCATTAAAGTTAGTGTTGTTTACCATAATTATCGCCTCTGTGGTCTTCCTTCTTGTGAAGGCCATATTGCGCCTACGACCTTCCCAGACAAAGGAAGATGTGGAGGAAATACACGAGTCACTCTGGAGCTGGCACGGGTTTTTGACAGACTTACGCTTCTTCCTCGGTCTGCTATGGCAGCATTTCAGGGGCAAGATTAAGAAGATGGTAGATGAGGTGGCCGAGGCTGGACGCAGCCAGAGCCAGGGGACCGATGTCAGCAGAAGACTGACTATCCGTGAGATATACCAGCATCTGCTCCGGCAGGCTTCTCAAATCGGGGTAACCCGCCGGCACCAGGAAACACCCTATGAGTACAGTAAGAGACTAGAACAGTCCGTACCAGAAGGGAGCGCCCCATTGAACGAGCTTACTGATTTGTACGTGAACGTGCGCTATGGTGAACTCAGCGCCGAAGCTAGGCAGACAGACCGCGCTAACAGTCTATGGGGAGTAATATTAAAGCTACTGACGAAAGACGAAACAGACCAGGCAAAATAATGAGCCTTGTAGCGCAGAAATAATCTTGAGGAGGAAGAAGCAATATGGAACTTACTGATTTAGCTAACCTGATTAAGGGCCGCCGTTCCATCCGAAAATGGCAGGACAAGGACGTTTCTGAGGATTTACTACTACAGGCTATCGAGTTAGCCACGTGGGCGCCCAGCGGAGGTAATCAGCAAAACTGGCGATTTTACATAATCAAGAACAAATCTACTCTTAAAGCCATCGGCGATGCTGTGCAAGCTAGCTCTGACCTGATAAATTCCTGGCCGGAGGCTAATAGGTCCGGAACCCCACCTCCAGGCGCTGCACCGCGTGGGGCAGGCTTCTTCCAGAATGCCCCGGCGGCTATTGTAGTTGCCGCCTCCCAGTACCGGTCAGGGGTAGATATGATTCTTGAAGCCCGAGCCAAGGTTGACCCTCGAGCGGAAGAAATACGGAAGTGGCGCAATATAGCAGATAGCCGTATCCAGAACATCGCTTCGGCAATCGCTCATCTGCTCTTGATTCTCCACCAAATGGGCATAGGCTCCTTATGGATGACTGGCCCGATGCAGGCGAAGGGAGAGATAGAAAAGCTCCTCAAAGTGCCTTCTGAGCTGGATATCGTTGCTCTCATATCAGTAGGCTATCCGGCCGAAAGTCCGATTTCGCGGGGACGTAAACCCGTCAAAGAAGTTTGTGAAGTTATCAAGTAACTGACAGTGGTTTAACTCAGTCTTTCTTCCTCAAATAGTGCTTCAAGACTGGTTACTACATCGACTCTATAGTATAATTTTAGTATACTATTACAGGTCATGAAGGGATGTTTTAACACACAATGATACCTGAGAAACTGCCGGGAAGCATAAATCGGCTCGATGAGCTTGCTCATAACCTCTGGTGGAGTTGGCATGAGGAAGCCCGCCGCCTTTTCCGCTCGCTGGATTACCCACTCTGGAACAGGAGCGTGCATAACCCGGTCAAAGTATTAAGAGAAGTCAGTAAAGAGACCCTGCTGACCGCCGCCAGTGACCCGGCTTTCCTGACTCAGTACGATACTGTCCTGAAAGCCTTCGATGCCGATATGTCAGCACCGAATAACTGGCTCACCCTGCCCGGTGGTGAGGTGCACGGTTCTCTAGCCTATTTCTCTATGGAGTTTGCCTTTCACAACTCTTTACCTATTTATGCGGGCGGCCTTGGCATTCTGGCCGGCGATATCTGCAAAGAAGCCAGTGACATGGCTTTGCCGATGGTTGGCGTTGGCTTTATGTATCCTCAAGGGTATTTCCATCAACATATCTCGGCAGAAGGCTGGCAGGAGGAAATATACAGCCAGCTCGATTTTGATGAAGCACCGATTAGCCGCGTCCTCTCTCCTTCGGGCAGCAATATCATAGCCGAGGTGCAACTGGGTGATGTTACTTTAGGCATTGGCGTGTGGCAGGTTCGGGTAGGCCGAACAAACATTTATCTGATGGATACCAATCTGGAGAAGAATCCAGAACAGTACCGCCACCTTACCGCGCGTCTCTATGTTGCTGACCGTGAACAGCGGCTAAAGCAGGAAATAATACTTGGTATAGGCGGGGTGCGCGTTCTGCGGGCTTTGGATACAAGTCCCACTGTCTGGCATGCTAATGAAGGACATACGGCATTCATGATGCTGGAACGCATCCGAGAGAAGGTAGAAGAAGGAGCCAACTTTGGTGACGCTTTAGAGTCAGTCCAGGCTACCACCGTATTTACCACTCATACACCGGTGATGGCAGGTCACGATATTTTCACCGCCCAGCTGATAGAAAAATACTTTAGTGATTATCTCAAATCTCTC
>DATBWO010000077.1:0-7718 GCA_036514775.1 Dehalococcoidia bacterium
CTTTAAAGGCGGCCACAACGCTCTCGGTCGGCGGCTGAGAGGTCCCCCAGCCGAAAGCGGAAAAGGCAGTATCAACGATATCAACTCCGGCGAGGGCGGCTGCGTGGTAGCTCAACGGAGCCATGCCGCTGGAGCAGTGGGAGTGAAGGTTCAAAGGAATTTTTACCCTGCTCTTAATAGCTTTCACTAAATCAGTTGCCACCGCCGGCGAAATCAGCCCGGCCATATCTTTGATACATATGGAGTCGCAGCCCAAGCCTTCCAGTTCCTTAGCCATTATGGCAAATTTTTCCGTGGTGTGCACCGGGCTGGTGGTATAGCAGATGGTTCCCTGAACATGGGCTTTGTAATCCTTGGCTACTTTAATCGCCAGTTCCATATTTCTTAAATCGTTTAGGGCATCAAATATACGAAAGACATCCACCCCGTTTTTCACCGAAAGGCGAATGAACTCCCGTAACACGTCGTCGGCATAGTGGCGATAGCCAACGAGGTTCTGCCCGCGGAGCAGCATTTGCAGGCGGGTATGCTTTACCTTTTCCCGCAAGCTCCGCAGCCTCTCCCACGGGTCCTCGTTCAAGAACCTGATGCACGTATCGAATGTGGCTCCTCCCCATACCTCGAGCGAGAAAAAGCCCACCTTATCAAGCTCCGCCGCGATGGGGAGCATGTCTCTGGTGCGCATTCTGGTAGCTATCAGTGATTGATGCGCATCACGCAATGTGGTATCAGTTATAAGAATACCCATTTTAATTAACCTTTACCTTCCTTTTTTTAAATATGTACAGCCACATGTTTGTTAAAGCTAACTTAAATTTATTTTTCAGTGTCAGCCTTGTGACTAAGCTGTAATTGACATCATTACCAAGCTATGTTAAAAAGTGATTGACGTCTTTGCTGGATCATGTTATTATAATTACGAACTGTGATATGCGCATTACTGTTCATAATTATATTCTAAGTGCTTTTGTAGTGTCAACGTATCTTCTCCGGGAGGACTAATTGGAAAAAGGGCAGTGGACTTTTCTCTCTAACCACGGACGAGTATTTGTTTATATTGCCAAATATCCGAAAAGCACGACAGAAGCAATATCCCGTGAGGTGAGTCTCACCCAGAGAGGGGTTCAAAAGATCATAGCTGAACTGGAGGCGGCCGGTTATATTGCCCGGCGTAAGGAGGGTAGAAGTAACCGGTATATAATTCACCCGGAATTGCCAATGCGTCACCAATTGGAGCGAGACCATCCTGTGGGGGACCTGCTGCTAGCACTGGGATACGACATTAAAAAGCTAGTGTAGACTGAGCGATTAATGGGGTATATATGGAAATAGCCGCGAGAATCGACCAGACCAGATATAACGTTTTCCGGTGGAGATATGAATTAAGCATACCTAAAAAGCTGGCGTTGGCAATCGGCATGGCCTGTCTTACCGGTCTTCTGGCTCAGGCCAGAATTGTACTCCCGTGGAGCCCAGTGCCTGTGACTGGGCAAACCTTTGCCGTGCTTCTCGCTGGTGTGTTTCTGGGAAGATGGTGGGGCGGCGTAAGCATGGCCATTTATGCCGTGCTGGGTTTTGCGGGGGTTCCCTGGTTTTCCGGCTGGGCCAGCGGCTTAGGTGCCACTGGAGGATACATCTTCGGTTTTGTTCTGGCCGCTCTTTTCTTAGGCCACTTCACCGATAAATATATCAGGTCGAGGAGCTTCCTGAGTATGTTGGGGCTGATGCTTTCCGCCAGCCTTATTCTCATATACGTTCCCGGTCTCATCTGGCTGGGGCTCTGGCTCAACCTGGTTAAAGGCAGCCCAGTCACATTTGTCACCCTTCTCACCATGGGACTAATTCCCTTTTTAGCCGGTGACGTTATCAAGGCTGTTCTGGCGGCTGCAGTAGCTAAAGGGGTAACTCCTAAAAAGGCCTATAATGGTGAAGTAGACAAAGATAAGTGGTTGCGGTGGCGCCTCCCATGACGGGAGCTATGCCCCAACATCATGAGTCAACAATTGGGCGGATTGTGCAGTCGTCTTAAATTTCACCAATATCTTTTTCTTGACCTGGTTGATGAAATAAGCTATCTTGGTAACGTGGCTTACCAATTCAGAGTAGTATTACAGGAGACAGACCCTCCAATTTGGCGGCGTTTTGTTGTCCCCTCAGGTATCACTTTGCACCGTCTACATCTGATTCTACAAGAAGTAATGGGATGGACCAACTCGCACCTTTACAGGTTCAAGATCGGTACGAAAGAGTACGCTGAACCTGACCCCGAGAACGAATTCAATGAGCTCTATTTCAAGAATTCACGACGCACAAAACTCGAACGATTAGTTATCAACAAAGGCAGTACTTTTCTCTATGAGTACGACTTCGGAGATAGCTGGATTCACGAGCTAGCTGTCGAGGACATTCTGGAACCAGGTTCTAGCCAGCAGTATCCAGTCTGCCTAGCTGGAGAGCGTGCTTGTCCACCTGAGGATTGCGGAGGCCCTCATGGATATGCCGTGTTTTTGGGGATTATCAGTAATCCAGAACATGAAGAGTACCTGGACACAATGGCATGGCTAGGTAGTCAATTTTCCCCTGCTATGTTTAGCGTAGAGAAAGTGAATCGCTGAAAACGAAACGTCTCAGGTGAATTCACGTAGCTAACCCTATCTCTACCTCACGCTTCACATACGTCCATTTTGTTAGTCGCCCTCTCTGAGCCTTCGATATCAAGTAGGGAACGATAGCACTACACTATCCGTCCACTTGATTTTATACATGGATGACACTGAGTCGACCAGATGGTGGCACACAAACGAAGTCAGTAGGCTTAATGGCTGGTAGCGGAGTATCCTCAAAATGCTGCCGGTCGACAGGTTCTTGGAATTGGTACGCAGTGACCGTTGGTGCTATCAGGATGCTGCTCACTGTCACTGTGACTCCATCCTCTGTGGTGGTACGAATGGGAGGGGGCTGCTCTATCATGGTATTATACTCCACGTATACAAGAAAGTCGGCGACTAGAAAAACATGAAGCTCGGTTAATATGTTGCCAGTCCTACCAATGCTGATTCGTTCAGGCCCAATCCGGTTGAACGGCTGGCCAAGTTCTCCTCTGGTGTACAAGCCCTCATCGGTAACAATCACCGTACCAATGACCTTGAAGACTGGAACGAAGGCACCAATGAGCAACACGTACAGAATGACTGATAAGGCCCGGAACCTACTGCGGCGGAATGGGCTCAAACGTATACTTCTCAATTTCGACTTCATCAATTCATTTTACCATTCTGTAGCTTGAAACTAAAAACTTAGTGTGCTTGGCGCGCTCATATCGCGCCAAATTTGCTGAGGCTACACCGAGCATATCAGACTTTCCAGCACTGCACAAAAGCTTGTTTTGTTCACCATTACATTTCATCATGATGGGACATATCATAATAGACCAATTTGTCACACCAACAATAGCTTGAAAGATGAAATACCACTTGTTCTATGGTCCGATACTGGCTTTAGCATTAAACCGTCAAATGTTCCACCATGCTTGACGAGTGCCATAACAAACTAGTATTAGCGGCGCATTCATCGAACTGTAATTGTCTGATTTACCCGAACAGCGGTGACAACATAACCTGTATAGGGATATTTATTGTCATAACCCGGCCAGATAAAGTACGATAATCCTTTCTTAAGAGCCCAAACCTATGAAATACGGTGCATGTAAGAAAAAATAGTGTCTATATAAGCTCGCAAATCAAGTCTGATAAGATCATTGGCAGATTCGACAGGATATAATAGGATACTCTAGCTATGAATGTTGGCAGTTAAACACTTTTATTGATGGCATTGAAGCATCCTAAGATCAAGAAAATGGTGTTGAATGGTTATCAAAATGGCGGTTATAGAGCTGCTTTCGGTAAGTAAGTAGTCGTCGGATACAATTGATAGCCCCAAGGGATGGATTGTTGAAAATTTGGTCTGTTTCCTAGAGGGGTCTTTACGTTGGTGATGGTGGTTGTAGAGGTGTCGATGGTGGCAACTGGTCACCGTCTTTCAGAGGGTGTACTTTATCCTGGAATTCGCGTATCATCTTTGCCTGCTTCAAATCGCCTTTATTGACCAGATCCTGATAGATTTTTTCTCGGGCCTGCTCTTGGGTTAAGCCCTCGGCCTTTAGAACGCCGATGCGGTACCAATAGTATGTTTCTGCTTTCTTCATTTCTGTTTCTAAACCCAACCTCATAACTGTATTACGTTCTTCTTCAGAAAATGTGTCACGTTTGACGCGCCCTTTCCGCTCATTTTCCATGTCTGCCGCGAGCACCGCACGAATCATTTTCATTGATTTATTATCTTCTTTAATGGCGGCCTCTTCTTCCTTACGGTATTTGATGTTCTCTTGCGTCCAGCGCTGAAATGCATAGTATACATCTTCGTATTTTCCGCCATGTATTGTGAGGTGGTCTGAAATTAATAAAGCTATTTCCAGTGCTATATACCGTTTATGGTCAACATCCGCATGTGCTGACAAATAGAGCTTCCCTGTCATTAACCGCCGCAGCCCATGGGGTTGGGCCAGAATGGTCTCGATCTGCTCTTTCGGAATCCCCCAGGCCTTCGCGAATAATTCTATATTGTTATCTCGGTCTGGTGCCGTCTTCTTACAAAGACTTCGTACGTAGTCATATTTCCTTTCGAAATTCGGACCAAGTCGCTTCCAATCCCGGAAATACCGGCAAACGGTAGTCTCCGCCATCTTTAATTCTTCCGCAACGGCAACCGGTCTATTGCCTTGTTCAAATAGTTCAAAGCATCTTGCTCTTAAAGAAAGACCTTCTCCATCACGCTTTATCGGGTATTTCCGGGATTTCTTAACGTGGAACAACCTTTTAAGGTTCATAGCTTATTCCCTCCTTTCAATTATTCATAGAAATCACACTGGTCAATAGGGTGAAAATTACGATGGGCCGCCATAATGAGGTAGGTTTTTCGGCCGTTTCAATGGTCTTTTAGCCGTACTGAAATCCGGGTTGATATGACAATTATTCCTGAGGATTCTGAATATGGATCGGTACCCATATCCGAGACGGTATAAATCGATCAACACAGGTTCGAGTTCTGCCGGAATCGCCCTCGGCCTGCCGGATTTCCGGACCGTTATCGATACTTTTACACTTGGGACATGTCCAGCATTCACGTCGTCTCTCAATAAATCACGCATGTTAAAATAATGTTAAAAATACCTTCATTTTCCGGCTATAATACCAAGTTTTGGTTTTTCTATTGCCAGAGCTTCTCGTACCAGGCTTTATGCTCTTCGCTGGCGATTTTCCTGTATTTAGCGGTTGTATTGAAGGATGAGTGCCCTAAATGCTCCTGAAGCAATCTCATCCCTTCTCCTGAATCGTCTACTTTCATTGCGTGTACGGCGAAAGCGTCTCTTAAGCGATGAGGGCTAACCCCGCGGATTTTCCCGGTTTCCGGATTCCTCAGGTTGCCTAAACCGGCTTTCTGGGCACACTGCCTGATTATCTGCCAGGCTCTGTGTCGATTAATATCGAAGAGACATAGCTTTCCATTCCGTGAGACGGGACCACCCTGAGCGATAAACTCCCGTATGAGATTCGCTGTTGCGGAATCCAGCGGTAGAGATCTTTGGTGCCGCTTCTTTGAGCGCGCGGTAACGTTCATTTGATTCTTGGTCCCGCATTTGGGACAGAAATCATGACGCAGACCCAATTTTTCACCGCACTGTCTGCAATTTACCCAAACCCGAGATTTCAAGTGAATGATGGTAATCGTACCGGCGGATAAATCAATATCATCAATGGTAATTCCCAGAGCCTCGCTGACTCGACAACCCAAACGGGAAAGAAGTCTGATAAGCAAATGGTCGCGCGAAGTCTTCGCTACATCCTCCAACTTCCTGGTTTCAGAGATCTCAAGATATTCCCTAGCCATCATATCTCCATCTGGTCGTTATCATGTTCAATGTTATTGTTCGGGAGCTGTTTAGGTTCCGGAGGGACAGATTCCCCATCCCTGCTCTGACTCTGAAGATGCCTCTCGGCGATAATACCTGCCAGTATCTTTAAAGCTTCTTCGAATGGCGTCGCCGATTCTGCCATCATGTTGTGCTCCCCTTGACAAGTCTAAAATCAGGTGTTATATTACCGAGTAGATTAGCAATTGACATATTGTGTAATATATAACCTTGTTGCTAAATTATATATTACACAAAATATAATAAGCTAGGTTTAAATATTAATATTGTCACATATTAAACTTCTCACAATTGCATAAGTTACTCTTTAATAGCTACGATTGGAGGGCATATATGCCAAAGAAAAAGGGTGCCAATTCAATCCAACCCGAACAGCGACTTAAGTGGCTCAAACGTTTCGAGGATGGCGAATCCGTCTTTAAAATTGCAACTGATGCAAACGTAGATCACAGGACCGTGAATAAACATATCAAACTCGCTAGGAGTGAGAAGGAACTTATAGACGAACGGGGTAGGGTAATGCGTAACGCATTGACACAACACTTCTCTGATATGTTAAGCATAATCGATATAATACTGGCGCTCCTTGATACCGGTGAGCCGGTTGAACTCTCCGGAGACGATGAGTTCATTCAGGATGCTCTCCGGCAGCATATCCCACGTTCTACCATCTGGCCTTTGCTGGGCAACTGGAACTCATATGTCAATGATTTTACTTCGCTTAAAGCCGAAATTAGGGAAAAACTGGAGAAAACTGTGTCAAGCGAAGTTACTCTAGCTGCCCTAAACGAGAACAAGAGCGGCGAACTCTTCCGAAGAATGATGTCTGCGCTTAAGGCAGATGAAAAGAACCATGGTCGTCCCGAGCAGGACATCAAGTTTACAGCAAAAGCGGAGATAGCAAACCTCCTACACGTGCTGAGTACTGTATTCACAGTATTCGCAATACTGGACGAAAGAGAATTGGCTGTAGCCCAGACCGCCCTATCGAAAATACAAGGCGAGATGGAAGCCTGGGATGAGTTCACTACTCTTGAAAACCAATATCATAAGTTAGCGGATGTCAGGACAAAGCTCAAGGAAGCACTTCGTATCCTAAAGTGGAAAAGAGTCGTCCCTGGACGGTGCCGGATATGTCCAATGTAGTTTACCGATATGCTAAAGAGCTTTCAGGAGGAAAAAGATGAGAGTTGCACTGTATGCCAGAGTTTCCAGTGATGCCCAGGATGTAAGTCTATCCATCGGTGCTCAACTTAAGGCGCTGCGGGAGTATGCGAAGCAGCACGGTTACACGGTTGTGCGGGAATTTGTCGACGAGGCGGAAAGCGGCCGCACATCGGCTAGACCCGCTTTTAGGGAGATGATAGCTCTAGCTAAAACTAAGGAGCCACCTTTTGAAATGATCTTGGTTTGGAAATTGAATCGGTTTTCCCGCAATCGGGTTGACTCGATCACGTTTAAAGAGTTACTCCGCAAGCGGGGTATCAGTGTTGTTTCTATTAATGAACCACTCGAGAATAATCCATCCGGTAGGCTTCTTGAAGGTATTATTGAGGGCATGGATGAGTTCTATAGTGCCAATCTTGGCCAAGATATCAAACGTGGTCTGAGGGAAGCAGCCAGCAGGGGTTTCTTTGTTGGGCGATTGCCTCCAGACGGCTTTCACAAGGCAGTGGTAACGGATGGTAACAAGTCCAGGCACAAACTAGAACCTGATCCCGTCGATTCG
>DATBWO010000078.1:0-9521 GCA_036514775.1 Dehalococcoidia bacterium
TGGAATGTTGCATTCCTGACCCCGCTCACAAGGAAACACGAGAGCAACTATTGAACAAGTGGCACAAACTCCATCCCGGTAAGACTCCGGCTGCTACTTAAAGTAGAGCTTGTCAAATATTCCGGGCGAAAAGCCGTCTTATGTAGTGAGGGATGCTTTTTATATGATTCAAAAATGATAACTCGCTATAAGACCTTAGCCCGCAATAGCAGCTATTACATTTATTAGTGCGGGAAAATTTTTCTACCATCTCTTTCTGGGTAGCATATTTACTACGATGCATTGAACAGGGAACAAGGCTTCCGTCAGGCATTACAACAAGAGATCTTATGCCGGCCTTACAATCTGGCATATGACCTTGTTCAAAGAATTCCAGGGTATCGAGAAGTATAGCTTCAGCGTTAGCTATATGATTGTCTCGTTTTCTTAACGCCACAAGTTCGTTAATTGCCTGGCGTAAAATTCCCAAATCCTCTCCATTGTTGAGACAATAGTCCTCATTCCCTGTTCGCAGTGGAGTATATGCACTATACGATATATCTACACCCCACTCAATGGCCCTTTTCGTCAAAGGCAATATTTCCCTCAGATTCTCTTTATTTATAGCTGTGTTTAAGATAATATCCCGAAACCCGAGCTTCGCTAGCCGGGGAAGAGTTTGTTCCAAACGTTTATAGAGACCTGGCCGCCCTCGAAATTCATCCTGTCGCTCATCAGGAAATTCAAGCGATACGGAGAATTGATTCACCCCGGCTTCATGTAATTGCAGATAGTTGCTCTCATTCAGTAGCAATCCGTTGGTAACGAGTATCAGGTATGGTGTGCCGTCAGATTGCTTGACAGCCTTGACTATGGCTGCTATATCCTTACGGAGAAGTGGCTCACCACCAGAGAATAGCACGACAACTGGACGCAGGCGTTGAGTTAAGTCTCCATACTCCTCTGGTTTAATTTGCTTTTCAACCTTTATTACCCCCCCGAGGTCGCAGTGGCGGCAATTGAGGTTGCAGGAAAGCGTTACTTCATAACCAACTGCCAGGGGACGCTTAGTTATATAGTTTTGTATTCCTCTTCTGACAAGCTTCATGGCTTGCAATGGAGAAACATTTGCCACTTATTATCCTCCTGTTTGAAACCAATTACTGTACAGTTATCTAGTGTTGAGGAGGGAGTGGTTAGTAAATTTCTCCCAGTGGAAAACCACTTCCTGTATGTACCTGGGGAGATTTTTCACCTGACTCCACAATGACATTTCACTGTATGACCTCATAGCGACGTAACAACTACCACATCGGTTAGTTCGGGAAAATTTTTCTATCATCTCTTCGCGAGTAGCGTAGTTAGTGCGGTGCAGTGAACAGGGAATCCGACTCCCATCAGGCATTACAACAAGAAATCTTTCGCCTGCCTTACAATTTGGCATGTATCCTTGTTCAAAAAATTTTAAAGTATCCTGGAGCGTGAGTTTTGGGTTAACTAGATGAGTGCCTTGCTTTTTTAATATTATGAGTTCGTTAATAGCCTGGCGTAAAATTCCCAAATCCTCTCCATTGTTGAGACAATAGTCCTCATTCCCTGTTCGCAGCGGCGTATATGCACTATAGGATATATCTACACCCCACTCAATGGCCTTTTTTGCCAAAGGTAATATTTCCCTCAGATTGGCTTTAGTTATAGCTGTGTTCAAGATAATATCCCGAAACCCAAGCTTTGCTAGCTGGGGAAGAGTTTGCTCCAAACGTTTATAGAGACCCGGCCGTCGTCGAAAGTCATCATGCCGCTCATCAGGGAAATCTAGTGATACAGAAAATTGATTCACCCCTGCTTCACGTAATTGGAGATAATTGCTCTCATTCAGCAGCACTCCGTTGGTAACGAGTATCATGTATCGTACCCCGGCTTGCTTGATAGCCCTGACTATAGCGGCTATATCCTTACGTAGAAGTGGCTCACCACCGGAAATTTGCGCTGCAAGCGGCTTCAGACGTTGAGTTAAGTCTCCATACTCCTCTGGGGTAATTTGCTTCTCACCCTTTATGACCCCCCCGAGGTCACAGTGGCAGCAATTGCAGTTGCAGGAAAGCGTCACTTCATAAGAAATTACTATAGGACGATTAGTTATATAACTATGTATGTATTTCGTGGCAAGTTTAGTCCCTTGTAATAGAGAAAGATGCGCCATTCTTATATTTTCCGATTAACTCTGGTTGTGATTGGGTAGCACATAAACGACTCTCTCGATTAAACTCAAAGAGCACCTCAAAATCATTTTACTCGCAATTGAGACAGTTGCGAAATTCAAAAGTGAATCCATCTTACACAACTCTTAAAGTCGTTCAGCCTTTTTAAAAGCAGCCGCCACGGCCTCAAGAATGAGAGAACGGAACCTCCCCTTTTCCAACTGAAGAAGAGCCTCAGTAGTGGTCCCCCCTGGCGAAGTAACCATGTTCCTCAAATCAGCAGGATGTTTACCCGTCTTCTCAACAGTGCGAGTAGAGCCAAGTATAGTTTGTATCACCAATTCTTGGGCCATATCCCGAGGCAAGCCAATATGCACACCAGCATCGACGAGTGCCTCGATAAAAAGAAAAACATAAGCCGGACCACTGCCACTTAAAGCAGTGGCCATACCTAAATATTTCTCATCGGTAACATAAATTTCTTTACCCAAAGCCCCCAGTACAGTCTGAGCTAACTCTTTTTGCTTTTGCTCAGTCTCAGAAGTTGCTGTCCAGATAGTCATTCCCTCGCCAATTTGCGCTGGCATATTAGGCATAGCCCGAATTACAGAGGAATGATTTAAACCCTGGCATAAATTAGACAGAGTGGTACCAGCTACTATAGATAGCACAAGCTGTTCGAGCGCCAAACCCTTTATCTCTTCCATTACCTGAGGCAGATTCTGAGGCTTCACCGCCAGAACAATCAAGTCGGCCTTTGTCACAGCCTTTTTATTATCAGCTAGAGTGCTAACTCCATATTCCCTGCTCAATAATTCACGCCGCACCGAGCTTATATCGCTAACCACCACATCTTGTGGCGCAGCTACCTTCTTAGTCAAAAGACATCTAACCATCGCTTCCCCCATAGCTCCACCGCCAATAAACGCTATCCTCGTTTTTTCTTTTCTTCGCTTCTTCATGTCTCTATCACTATTTTACTACAATATTTACCACTCGTTTGGGGATATAGATTACTCTAGTAACTTGCTTACCATCAATATAAGCTTTCAACCGCTCTCGACCCAGCGCCAGTTCCTTGGCCTCGATTTCACTTATGGATGCGGGTACAAGCACCTTATCGCGAAGTTTGCCATTTACCTGAATGACCAAGGTAATCTCCTCTTCCTTGGCTAGCTCTTCGTCATACTCAGGCCATGGCTGGTTATGAATACTATAATGATGCCCAGTCCTGCTCCATAACTCCTCGGCAAGATGGGGAGCGGTGGGAGCAAGGAGAAGCAGAAAATAGCTAATAGCTTCTCCCCATAGAGAACCCGACACCACTCCACTCTCTTTAACCTTAGATAGGTAGTTTGTGAATTCCATGAGGCTAGACAGCATGGTGTTGAAACGGAGCTTTGCCAAATCAGCAGTCACCTCTTTAATTGTCTTATGAGTTAAATGAAGGAATTCTTTCTCGGCCTCAGGATAAACGACACGGCTAGTATAATCTGCTGTTACTAAGTTCCACACTCGGTTCAGCCAGCGGCTGACGCCCACGATGCCCCTATCATTCCATTCCCCTCCCAGCTCCCAGGGACCGACAAACATGAGATACCCACGAACGGCGTCAGCTCCTAACTTAGCCACATATTCGTCAGGGGCAATTACATTACCCCTGGATTTGCTCATCTTGTCGCCATGATAGATTATCGTCCCCTGATTGAATAGCCGAGTAAATGGCTCATCGAAGTCGACTAAGTCCATATCCTTCAACGCCTTGGTAAAAAAACGAGCGTAGAAGAGATGCATAACTGCATGCTCAGCACCCCCTGTATACAAATCTACAGGCAACCAGTATTTTACTTTGGCAGCATCGAAAGGGGCATTCTTAGTTTCGGGACTGGTGTACCTCAAGAAATACCATGAGGAACACATAAAAGTATCCATAGTGTCGGTTTCCCTTCGTGCTGGCCCAGAACATTTAGGACAGGTGGTGTTGACGAATGACTGGCAGTATTTCAGAGGAGATTCCCCCGTAGGTTTAAATTCCGCATCGGGAGGAAGTAGAACAGGCAAATCCTCCTCGGGCACTGGGACTACGCCACATTTATCACAATAAATCATAGGGATGGGTGCCCCCCAATACCTCTGCCGGGAGATAAGCCAATCACGAAGGCGATAAACAATTATCCGTTTACCCCATCTTTTTTTCTTTAATAAAGCACAGATTGCCTCATATCCTTGTTCGCTGGGTAAACCACTAAACTCCCCCGAATTCACCATTGCACCTGGCCCGATATATGCTTCCGCCAATTCTTCACCTGTCCCACCCGGAGGAGCAATAACTGTTCGCACAGGTAGCTTGAACTTCCTGGCAAATTCCAAGTCTCGTTCATCATGGGCAGGCACGGCCATCACTGCTCCAGTGCCATAAGTTGGCAATACGTAATCAGTAATCCAGATAGGCACCCGCTCCTTGCTTATCGGATTGACAACATAGCTCCCCAGAAAAACTCCTGTTTTCTCCCTGCCCAGTGCCACCCGCTCGTACTCAGTTTGCCGCCGACACCAAGCAATATATTTATCTACTTCAGCCTTATGTTCCGGAGTAGTCAGTTGAGAAACTAAAGGATGCTCCGGAGCCAGAAGGAAGAAAGTCACCCCAAAAATAGTATCCGGGCGAGTGGTAAACACTCTTATCTCTTTCTGTTCTACCCCCTCATGCTCCAGCCAGAAGGAAATTTCCGCACCCTCTCTCTTGCCCACCCAGTTCTTCTGCATTACTTTTATGCGTTCTGGCCAGTCCAGACCATTATGATCGAGAAGCTTCTCGGCGTATTTAGTAATTCTGAAGAACCACTGCTTCAGCTCCTTTTTAGTCACGGGCGTGCCACATCTCTCACAAAGACCTTCTCCGACTACTTGTTCGTTAGCCAACACTGTCTGACACTTCGGACACCAGTTAACAGGTGCCTCAGCTCGATAGGCCAGACCAGCGTGATACAATTTAAGGAAAAACCACTGCGTCCATTTATAGTAGTCCGGCAGGCAAGTAATCACTTCACGGTTCCAGTCATATATTGCCCCCATACTCCGGAGTTGCCGACGCATATTCTCTATATTTTTCATTGTCCATTCATAGGGGTGAATCCCACGGCTTATAGCAGCATTCTCCGCCGGTAATCCAAAGGCGTCAAAGCCCATAGGATGAAGGACATTACAGCCTTGCATCCTTTTAAATCTGGCGTAAACATCTGAGGGCGCCATGGCATACCAATGACCAATGTGGAGGTCGCCTGATGTATAAGGGAACATGGTCAGAGCATAAAACTTCGGGCGCTTACTACTCTCTTTTACCTCATAAATATGGTCAGCCGCCCACTTCTGTTGCCATTTCTTTTCGATTTCCTGGGGGTTATAATTCTGAGCCATATCTACTAAACGACCCACGGAAATGGGTTGACTTAAAGTTTAACCCAAGTCAGGGTGAATTAAAAGCCCTCTCTTCTGCTGCAAATCAATGAGGAGGAAGCGAAAAAAATATGCCCGTAGGACTGAAGAAGAATTGCCAAGGAAAGGTTAGCAACAAAATCGAGGAGGAATTTGAGAATTACACGCCGGATTGTATATTTTTAGAGTGAATAGATTAACCCGCGCACCTTATTAAGAGAATGCCAATATCTTCAGCAAGAAGTCCAGAAAATTTAACAGAGGTTTTTGAATCTAAGTCATGCAAATAAAGAAGCCTCGAACCACGGTTTTAGAGAAATAACAAAGCTTCGGTTTTTACTTTTTGAGACTATTCTCAAAAAATAACCCAAGCTCACGGGAAACAAACATCCCGTCAAGATCTAATCCTACAGACTTATAGAGTTCACGCAAACATAAGTGGCATCATTGCCAATACGTGAACCTTTTCAGTATCCAGCGACTGCGCCGTAGAAATTTAGCGTTTCTCTATTCTGAATACCTTGGTGCCACAGACAGGACAGACACCCTGGGTGGCCGGTCTGCGATTCTTGAGCATAACCCGCCTCGGGTTTCTTATCTCCACCTTTCTTCTGCACTTCATACAATAAGCTGTCGCCATCGTGCCCTCCTTTTAATTTTACTATGTCTATATTGTTACTATAAGCACAAAGCTTTGTCAATACCCTTTGGGCTTTTTGAAGCAAAGATTGGAAATTTTTAGTCACTTTAGCAAGCTAGGCAACAGCCAAAAACTATTTAGAGTCTTGCTATGAAGCCAAACGTGGCATTCTAGTTACAAGCAAGTGGATAGCAACTGCAACGCCATATCGAATCGTTTCAGACATTTCACTTTTCCTAATACTGCCATGGTCTGAAACAATGGTGGTGCCGCAGTACGCCCTGTAACAGCTACTCGCAACAAACCGAAGAATTCCCCCGTGCCTAAGTTTAGCTCTGTGGCCAGGAGGCGTAGGATACCTTCAAGTGTGGCGGCATCCCAAGTTGCTACCTTCTCTAACTTTCGCGAAGCAATCGTAATAGCCTCAGCAGCTGATTTGGCATCCATTTTCCTTTTTAAAAACAAGCCTGTATCATATTGCAACTCGTCGAGGAAGAAAAAGCTAGCAAGCTGAGGAACCTCAGCCAGAGTTTTAGCTCGTTCTTGAATGAGCGATAGAACCTCGCTGACGTAATTTTCATCCAATGGACGTCTTACCGACTCTGGTAACTCTCTATCTAAAAATGGCATGGCTTGTTGGACAAATTCTCCCAGGCTTAGTTTGCGCAAATAAACCCCGTTCATCCATTCTAGCTTATCTTTATTAAAGATAGCCGCTGTTTTGCCCACCCTTTCCAGAGAGAAGTGCTTTATCAACTCTTCTTTGGATAATAACTCAGTTCGGTCATCAATCGACCAGCCCAAAAGCGCCAAAAAATTGATCATGGCATCCGGGAGGTATCCTTGCTTTTGATATTCGTTGATATTGGTAGCACCATGCCTTTTGGACAATTTGGCACGGTCAGGTCCCAGAATCATGGGCAAATGAGCAAATTGCGGAGGTTGCCAGTTTAGAGCCTGGTAAAGCAAAACATGGCGGGGAGTGCTGGAGAGCCACTCTTCAGCTCTGAGGACATGCGAGATAGACATTAAATGGTCATCTACTATATTAGCCAGGTGATATGTAGGATAACTATCGGATTTGAGCAGGACGAAATCGTCTAAGGTATCGTGCTTAAAAGTTATCTGGCCATAAATTAAGTCGTGGAAATTGGTTTCGCCTTCGAGAGGTGTTTTAAAGCGAATCACGGGAGTAATACCTGTCGCCTCTAACCGAGTCCTTTCCTGTTGTGTTAAATCCCGACAATGGCGATCGTATTTCGGTGGCTGTTTACGTTTTGTTTGTTCTTGACGCATCGTATCTAATCGCTCTGGAGAGCAGTAGCATAAATATGCCCGACCCTCCTCGAGTAATTTGCGGGCAATCTCATGGTAAATGGGCAATCGTTGTGATTGGAAGTAAGGCCCTTCGTCCCAGTCTAATCCCAGCCACCGCAAGCTATCTAGGATTACCTCCACTGCGCCTTCCACCTTACGGGCAATGTCAGTATCTTCAATTCGTAAGATAAACTTGCCGCCGTGATGACGAGCAAAAAACCAATTGAACAGAGCAGTCCTGATGTTGCCCAAATGTGGATATCCTGTAGGACTGGGCGCAAAACGAAGTCTAACCGATGTTTCCGACTCAGACTGCATTGGGCTGTATTCTAATTGCGACCTGACTCTATTTAGAGAGAGTTTGATGTATCTTCTTTAATCGCTCCAGATATTTTCTAAGTCTCTGAGCAAGTTGCTCAACTTGATTCAGGGCATTTGTAGTATCTTCTATCTCAGTAGTTATCTTGAATAAAATCTCCTCCCGCCGCTGGCCTGCACCAGTCTCAAAATCAGACAATTCCTTTAACTGAGCCTCCCCCAAGTTGGACAAGAAACTACTTTCCCTCTTCCCTTGCTCGTTAGCGAGTTCCTCATAAGACTTCATGTCATTAGCTTCCTTTCTTTTATATCTATAGTGAAATTTTAACATGGCTCGCTGTGTCAAACAAGACCTTGTTTGACACGGCACTTGTAGATGATGGGGCTCCTCCACCCAATTATGCAAAATTTCGTTGTTTCTTATATATTAAGAGTTGTTGTTTTTCATTGTGGTGAGTGAACCCGATGCCCCAGTTTAAAATAGTTTCCGATTTTCGTCTTACCGGCGACCAGCCGCAGGCGGTGGATAAGCTGGTTGAGGGTCTGAACAAAGGTTACCACGAGCAGACGCTGCTCGGGGTTACCGGAAGCGGCAAGACGTTCACTATGGCTAACGTCATCGAGAGAGTACAGAGGCCAACTCTGGTTATTTGTCACAACAAAACTTTGGCCGCCCAGCTAGCAACCGAGTTCAAGGAATTTTTTCCCGAAAATGCTGTGGAGTATTTTGTCAGTTACTATGACTATTATCAGCCAGAGGCTTATATCCCCAGCACCGACCTCTATATTGAAAAGGAAACCGATATAAATGAGGAGATTGACAAACTACGACATGCCGCCACCATGTCTCTCTTCACCCGCCGAGATGTAATAATTGTCGCTTCAGTCTCCTGTATTTATAGCCTGGGTGCGCCTGAGGAATATCGGAGCTTTGTTCTTACTATTGAAAGGAACAAACACTACAAGCGAGACAAACTGGTCCGCCGTTTGGTGGATATGCAATATGAAAGAAACGACTATGATTTCACCAGAGGCAAATTCCGCATCCGAGGCGATACCTTGGAAATTCAGCCAGCATATCAGGAAACTGCCCTCCGAATCGAATTCTGGGGGGACGAGATTGAGCGTATTGTGGAAGTTGACCCTCTAACTGGTGAAATGCTGGCTCATCACGACCAACTGGATATTTACCCGGCAAAGCACTTTGTTACCTCTCACGAAAAGTTGCTGGCAGCAATCGAGGATATTAAAGTCGAGCTAGAGGAGAGATTAAATGAGTTAAGAAGCCAGGGAAAGCTACTGGAAGCGCAGAGGCTTGAGGCGCGAACCAATTACGATATTGAAATGCTTCAGGAAGTGGGGTACTGCACTGGGGTGGAAAATTACTCCCGACATCTCCAGCGGCGGGCACCGGGAAGTTCACCCTGGACTTTGCTGGATTACTTTCCTGATGACTTCCTGTTGTTCATCGACGAGTCACATATGACCCTGCCGCAGATAAGGGGCATGTACCACGGTGATATTTCTCGAAAGCAGACACTGGTTGATTACGGCTTTCGCCTCCCCTCGGCCCTCGATAACCGCCCATTGAATTTTGAGGAGTTTAACAAGCACGTCAACCAGGTTATTTA
>DATBWO010000079.1:0-10736 GCA_036514775.1 Dehalococcoidia bacterium
AGCAAGGTGGCATGCGCCGCGGAGCCAATATGGCAATACTCAACGTTGAGCATCCCGACATCTTGAAATTCATTGAGGCTAAAGGTAATCCGGAAGTTCTAACCAATTTTAACCTTTCTGTAGCTGTGACCGATAAGTTTATGAAAGCAGTGGAAAAAGGCACCGATTACAATTTGGTGAACCCGCGAACTGGAGAGGTGCTGGATAAGCTTAATGCCAAAGAGGTATTTAAGAAAATAGTGGACATGGCGTGGCGCACCGGCGACCCGGGTATTGTGTTTATTGACGAGATAAACAGGCATAATCCCACGCCTAAATTAGGCAAAATAGAAAGCACCAACCCCTGTGGGGAACAACCTTTGCTTCCCTTTGAATCCTGCAACTTAGGCTCCATAAATTTGTCCAAGATGGTGGCGGATAAAGATGGTCAACCACACATTGACTATGACAAGCTATCCCAAACAGTTCAGCTGGCAGTCCGCTTCCTTGATAATGTTATCGAAGTTAACCAATTTCCCCTGCCAGATATTGAAAAGATGACAAAAATTACCCGGAAAATAGGCCTGGGAGTGATGGGCTTTGCCGACATGTTGATTCAGCTTGGCATCCCTTACAATAGTGAACAAGGTCTTACTACAGCCGAGGAAATTGCCCATTTCATATCTGCAGAGGCCAATAAAGCCTCGATAGAGCTAGCCCAGGAGAGGGGAGTTTTCCCTGCTTTCCAGGAAAGCATTTATGACGTGCCCGATGGTCCCCGTTTCCGAAATGCTTCTCGGACTACCATCGCTCCTACTGGCAGCT
Source organism: Dehalococcoidia bacterium (assembly GCA_036514775.1). Classification (GTDB taxonomy): domain Bacteria; phylum Chloroflexota; class Dehalococcoidia; order GIF9; family AB-539-J10; genus RBG-13-51-36. The sequence continues at coordinate 805 of DATBWO010000079.1, forward strand.
TGAGTATAATCGCTAATTGCTCCAGTGGCATTGAACCACTATTCGCCTTAAGCTACGTGCGTCATATCCTGGAAGGCGAAGAATTTATAGAGGTGAATCCTTATTTTGAGGAGGCAGCCAAAAAGGGAGGATTCTATTCTCCGGATTTAATGAAGCAGCTAGCTGAAGGAAAGAAGTTAAAAGATATAGAAGAAGTTCCCGAAGAGATAAAGAGGCTCTTTATCACCGCCCATGACATATCTCCTGAATGGCACGTTAAGATGCAGGCAGTATTCCAAAAATTCACTGATAGCGCTGTATCCAAGACAGTCAATTTTCCTCATGAGGCGACATCCGAAGATGTCGCTAAAGTATATATGTTAGCTTACCAGGAAGGCTTGAAGGGGATAACCATTTACCGGGATAGGAGCCGAGAAAGCCAGGTTCTCACTGTGGGTGAGGCGGTAAAAAGGGCTGAAGGCAAGCTAGCTCCCAGGAAAAGGCCAAAAGTTACCAGAGGCGTAACTGAGAGAATGAACACTGGGTGTGGCTACATCTATGTAACAGTGAATTTCGATCAGCAAGGAATATCCGAAGTTTTCTCCGTTCTCGGGAAGGCTGGAGGTTGTGCTGCAGCACAGCTCGAGGCTATTAGCCGCCTAACATCCCTAGCTCTAAGGTCTGGAATAGATACAGAATCTATTGTAAAACATCTGCGTGGCATCAGATGCCCTTCTATTGCTTGGGAGCAGGGACATGCTATTTTGTCCTGTGCCGATGCTATCGCTAGCGTGCTGGAGAAATACATTAGAGAAAAGACCGCCACTAATCCAGGTGCACCCTCCAAGAATCCTGAGACGGTTAAAAGTTGGGCCGGGCAATGCCCCGATTGTGGTGGTCCTTTGATTTACCAGGAAGGCTGCAACATTTGCCTCGCCTGTGGCTTTACTAAATGCGGATAGGGTACGAGGAAAGCATGTCCTGAGCGGAGTCGAAGGATGGGTAGCACAAGAGGTAGTTATTATCAAGCTCTTAAGCGGATAACTAAAGTTGCCAATTCAGCTTTTAGCTTAAGGAAGATTTGCAATTCCATAGCCCAAAGCGCTGCCAAGACAATGCAGGCAAATGGCTGCCGCATTCTATCCCTCGATTCCCAGAAGGAATATTTGATCAGTGTAGGCACTTATGGTTTGAGCGACCTTTACCTGAAAAAAGGCCCTCTTGATGCCCATAAAAGCCTTCCTGATATCCTTGATGGAAAAGTGGTATTCATCGCCGATGCTGCCAAAGATGAAAGAGTTCAATATCCCCAAATAGCACTAGCGCAAGGAATATCTTCTATACTTGGGGCCCCTGTGCTTGGGAAAGGAGAAGCTATCGGGGAAATTCGAATTTACACTCGCGAGCCTCACCAATTCTCCGAAGCTGATAAAAGCTTCCTCCTCAGTGTTGCTGATATTTGCGCCGTCATCTTCGAGAGAGCAGAACTTCATCAATTGCTGGAGCAAGGCTATAAGGCAAGTGAGAGACGAAGAAAATCGTCTCAAGTAACTCCATTACCCACTACGCTGAAGCCAACCAGTTTCGCTCATCCCAGCGAGGAGGATTTTGCCAAGCTTTTAGACTTTTACTGTATTGAATGGCTTTATGAGCCTCGTTCCTTTCCTCTTAAGTGGGAAGGCGGCAAGATAGCAGAGATGTTCACTCCCGATTTTTATTTGCCCGAGCTAGACCTTTATGTTGAACTCACTACATTAAAACAAAACCTGTTAACTGAGAAGAATCGCAAGCTGCGCCAGCTCAGAGAACTCTACCCTGAAGTCAATATCAGGCTTCTAAACAAAAGTGATTTTCTCAAGCTGCTAGCCAAATATGGCTATGGCCCTCTCGGCGAGGCTAAAGTAGCAGGAATCGATCGGGTTTTGTATAGCCATGCCAAAATTCAACGAAGGGTCAGAACCCTGGCCAGGCGTATTTCGCATGATTACGCCGGTCAGCGATTAGTCCTAATAGGCGTCTTGAAGGGCGTTGTCTGCTTTATGTCTGACCTGATGCAGCACCTTTCTATCCCGGTTACCCTGGACTTTATGGCTATCTCATACTACGGTGGTGATGGGCAGGTAGTCAAGATAACCAGAGACCTCGATAGCAGCATAACAGGACAACATGTACTGATGGTTGAAGATATTGTCGATACTGGCATGACACTGAATTACATTCTCGATCATCTCTCTGCTCATAACCCTGCTAGTCTTCGCGTTTGTACCTTGCTTGATAAGAGAGCACGTCGATTGATCAATGTTCCTCTGGATTACGTAGGCTTTGAAGTTCCCGACGAGTTCGTAGTGGGCTATGGACTAGATTACAAGGGAGAATACCGCAACTTGCCCTTTATTGGCATCCTCCACCCCGAGCTAATCAAAGGCGAGAAGCCGTGATAATCAACCCCAACTTAGCTTTTTTTCGTGGCAATGCTTATAGCTCGTACAACAATAAAAACAAAAAACTGGGGATATAAAAATTGCCCCAAGTAACCTCCCTATCCTTGGCTCTCCACCCACCCGCCTTTCTGCTTCTGCCTACCTTGCACCGAGAGTTTTACCTCCCAGCACTTTTCAGCTTCCACTTACTCGGTGGTCGGTTCCACACTCGCCAAGTGCTTGTTCGATTACTTGGAGCATTACTATGCTAACACACCCTTAAAACTTTGTCAAGGGGGGTGTACTCATTCATTCTGATGCCAGATGGGTTATCTAAAAATGCATTGAGCAGGCGTGTTGCGACAGCAACCGACTAGGAAAATATTCCGCCATCTATAGTGATGACTTGTCCCGTGATATAGCCAGCTCTTTCACCGGCTAAAAAAGCGACCAGTTCAGCCACCTCCTCAGGTTGGCCAAAGCGTTGTAACGGAATCATTGCCCGTATGGCCTCTTTCCTTTCCGCAGGCAGCTTATCTGTCATCCCGGTAATAATAAAGCCCGGGGCCACGGCATTGACAGTTATATTACGGGAACCCATCTCCCGGGCTACGGTTTTAGTAAAAGCAATGAGTCCCCCTTTGGATGCAGCATAGTTGCTTTGCCCTATATTCCCGAATATCCCGGCCACCGAAGATATGTTAATAATGCGTCCCCACTCCTGCCTCATCATAGACCTCAGAGCAAACTTGGTGCACAGGTAGGCTCCACGTAAATTGGTGTTGATTACATCGTCCCAGGCCTCATCAGACATTCTTAACAAAAGTGTATCTTTATTTATTCCGGCATTATTCACCAGAATATCAACCTTGCTCCACTTATCAGTAACCTGCTCTACCATGGCTTTCACTGCTTCACTATCCCGAACATCAGATTCAACCGCCATGGCTTCCCCACCTAGCCGGATTATGCTCTCCACTACATTATCAGCATCAACCTTATTACTGGCCTCAATTGCCACATAATTAACTGCCACTTTGGAACCAAGGCTGGCAAGCTTCAAGGCGATGGCTTTACCCATGCCGCGAGAGGCACCCGTAATTAGAGCTACTTTCCCTTCCAATTCCATTACTGGCCTTCACCCCTTGATGCGTTTAAGCACCAGGCAGCAGTTTTCACCACCCAAACCAAAGCTATTCTTTAGACATACATTCACTTGAGCCGGGCGAGCTATATTAGGGACATAATCCAGATCACAGTCCGGGTCAGGGGTCTCATAATTTATGGTTGGGTGGATAATCCCTTTGTTTATGATTAATATGGAGGCAATGGTTTCAACAGCGCCACCAGCAGTAATACCATGCCCAATCATGGACTTAGTAGAGCTTATAGGGATTTTGTAAGCGTGCTCTCCAAACACCATTTTAATAGCTTTGGTTTCACAGGCATCGTTCATCTTGGTGCTGGTGCCGTGAGCATTGATATAATCAACCTCCTCAATCTTCACCCTGGCATTTTGCAGGGCAGTACGCATGGCATAAGCTTCCGATTCAGGAGCAGGAGCAGTTGCATCGTAGGCATCGAAAGACCAGCCTGCGCCGGCAACTTCAGCCAGGATGGGTGCACCCCGCTTCCTGGCATGTTCATAGCTTTCCAAAACAACTACTCCAGCACCCTCGGCATAGACGAAACCGTTCCGGTTGAGATCGAATGGGCGACAAGCCTTGGACGGGTCAGATTCACGGGAAAGAGCCCCTAGAATCTCCAGTCCAGCTATGCTAACCGGCTCCAGGCTGGCGTCAGAACCCCCGGCTATCATTACATCAGCATATCCTAAACGAATGAAATTGGTCGCTGTGCCTATGGCGTCGAGGCCACTGGCACAAAGGCTATTGACAGCGTTGTTAGGCCCCTTGGCTCCCAGCATCATTCCCACCTGCATGGATGCCGCGCTGGCGCTTTGTTTGGTGGTGAAGAGCACGTCGACTCCCCTGGGACCCAGTCTTTGAAATGTCTCCCATCCCTTGACGACGTAGCCTTGCTCTGTCATAGTAGCAATAACGACGCCTACTCGCTCAGGATTTTCCTGAGTCATATCCAGGCTGGCCGATTGTATTGTTTCTTTAGCAGCAGCGATAGCAAACTGAACGGTCCTTGAGGTGCGGTCAATTGCCTTCAGGTCCATATACTTTGTGGCATCAAAACCATGCACCTCAGCATCCACTTTCACTCGAAACTTGCTGGCATCAAAGCGGGTAATAAGACCGATGGCTGACTTTCCTGCGACTAATCCCTTCCAAAACTCTTTTACACTTAAGCCCAGGGGATTAATAGTACCTAGACCGGTAACCACAACCCTCGGTATATTGATCGTGCCCCAGAAATTCACGGAGTTTTTAGGAACTCTAGCCACGTTTATTAGCTTTCCTTGCCAACGAGGGTGAAGAGCCCTACAGAGGTGCCCCCATCAACAACAATGGTTTGCCCCCTTATCATAAAAGCCTCTTCACTGCACAAAAAAGCCACTACATTAGCGACATCTTCGGGAATCACCATTCTTCCCGCTGGCGTTACTTGACGATTGTCTTTTACTAGCCCTTCTTTAAAATAGAACTTCAAGGCTTCTGTCTCTACAGCAGAAGCAGCGACAGCATTAACGCAAATGTCTTTAGGTGCTAGTTCTATTGCCAGGTAACGAGTTAAAGCTTCCAGGGCAGCCTTGGAGACTCCCACAATAGCATAATTGGGCAAGACAAAGGGTGAACCCAAGCTAGAGATGCTGACTATCTTACCACCCCTCCCCTCCATTAGTTTGGCTGCTCTCTGAGCACAGAGTAAACAGGCCTTGGCATTGATGTCCATAGTCCATTCCCAGGCCTTAACATCCACATCCATTACAGGGCGACCCACACCTGAAGCAGCATTATTAATCAAAATATCCAGGCGGCCAAATTTATTGCTAATCATGTCAAACATTTCATCGACCTTTGCCGGCTCCCCCACATTGGCTCGGATGACTTCAGCTTTCACTCCCAGAGCCTTAATATCCTTAGCTGTTTGTTCCGCACTCTCACGGTGGCGAAAAAAATCGACAATAATATCAGCACCCTGAGAAGCAAGTTTTAATGCGATCGCCCGACCAATACCCCGCCCCCCACCTGTAACTAAAGCCACCTTCCCCCCAAGAGACACGGCTAAACCTTCTCCTCCTGCGCTACCCGATTCTCTACATAGGAGACAAAGTCACCGAAGTTCTTAAACTTCTGGGCATCCTCGTCAGGGATTTCAATCCCAAAGGTCTCTTCCACTGCCACCAATGCCTGTACTATATCCAGCGAATCCGCCTTAATATCTTTAAATGTGCTTTCCCTGGTAATAATGCTCTTATCAACATGGGTAATCTTGGCTACGATTTCTCTTACCTGTTCTTCAACAGTCATTATTTACCCCCCTTGGTTAAATTTTGCTAATTCCAACTTCAAACTTCCCACAACTTCGGCTTCTACCGCCCCCCTGGCGCTTTCTATAGCATTAACTATATTGGGTGCTCGGCTAGCTCCATGCGCTATCCTGACAACCCCATCAACGCCCCACAAAAGACCACCGCCTCGCTTCTCACTTTCACCGGATATTTTGGTGGCCGGGAACAAGCCATCAAACAATAATTTAACTAAGCCACCTAGAGGTGGGTACTTTCTCAGCTTCAGCGCTGTCCAATCCCTGGCATGACCCGCGATGCTTTCATAAAACTTTAAAAGAACATTGCCCACAAGGCCGCCACAGACGATAACGTTGGCCTTGCCGTTTAAGATATCATTGCCTTCTATATTGCCAATAAAGTTCAATCCGCTATTTTTAAGAAGGGAATAAGCTTCACGCCCTATTTCACTTCCCTTAGTTTCTTCACTTCCCGTGTTTAGCAAACCTATCTTAGGGTCAGTGATGTTAAGGAACTTCTTAGCATAGACCGAGCCAACGATAGCAAAAGTTAGAAATTGCTGCGGCTTGCAATCTGCATTAGCTCCGAGGTCTACCATCACAGTATCCGGTGCAAAGCTACCCAGGGAGCCAACAATTGCCGGACGACCTATCCCGTCCAACATGCCCATAAACTGAATGGCGCTTACTGCAGCTGCTGCACTAGATCCAGCACTAACTAATGCGTCGGCTTCGCCTGATTTTACCATCTTTGCCGCTACGGCTACAGAGCAATTAGACTTTTGACGAATTACGTCAACAGGCGACTCATCTTCCCTGATAACTTCGCTGGCTTCGACAATATGGATGGATGAACCGTTGGCACTGAATTTGCACTTGGCTAATTCTTTTTCTAAAATGTTTGTGGAGCCAACCAGGAAGATTTTTAACCCGTCTTTCCGGGCTGCAAGCACCGCCCCCTTGACTATCTCCTCGGGGGCATGATCACCACCCATGGCATCCACAGCCACCCTTACTCTGCCATTTTGAGCTATATCTTTATTTTCTATCATTTTAAGACCTTCACTATTGTCTCCCCTGTGACTATCGTCTCGCCTTTTTGATTAAGGCACTCAAAATTGCAGTTTGCGTATGATACACCATCTTTTTGTTCAACGCAATCAATTTTACCATTGATAGTCAGCGTATCTCCAGGACGTGCTGGCTCTCTAAACCTCGCTTGAAGCTTACCCTCAGACAGCCAGCTTCGGCCAAAAGTCGCAGCCATCATTTCCGATACATAAGCCAAGCTGAGCATACCATGAGCAATAGTGCCACCCACAGGAGTCTTAGCAGCAAAAGACTTGTCTATATGGATGGGATTAAAATCACCCGATGCCTCAGCATAAAGATTAATTTTCTCCTGGGTGATATGTTTTACCACCGGATTAAGAACCTTCCCTTCTTGAATCTCTGTGAGCATTTCTTAGGTGGGCAATGCTATAGTTGCCTTTCCTGATTGCACCTTATCTTTGCCTTTGTCAAAAACCTCGAGTCCCAAGATTAACATACTCATTTTGCCCCGGGTTATCTTTCGTGCCACTCTACTGTGACACTCCACAGTGGCGCCAATGGGCACCAGTTTGAAAAACTCTAACTCTTGCGCAGCATGTATAGCGATAGTGGCAGGTGGCAAGGAAATAGACCTTGTCATAGCAGCTATGGCACAGGCCGTAATGGCCAGGGGGGGAACAAACCCATCACTTGCGCTATCTACAGCTTTTAGATATTTGGATACGAGGGAGGCACTCAGTTCATAATTGGCAAGAGGGAATTCGTAACCAGGTATTAATTCCTCATAGCTTATAGTTTTGTTAGTCTCGTCCGACATTTGAGTCGTTACCGATACATCGGTATACTATGTATATTACATTATACACTGCCCCTCATTCTTGTCAATACCTTTTTGCTATTACCACCAATTTATAATGAACTTTGGCATCGACAGAAGTAATTTAAAATCAATCTGCCCCACACAGGACACCCGGAATTGATAGGAGATATAAGAAAGAAAAGACTATCGGGCAAATTTTGTAAGCTACATCGGATTTTCATCCGGTTTGCTGCGCAATGGGCTCGGCAGGATTCGAACCTGCGACCAACCGGTTATGAGCCGGCCGCTCTGCCCCTGAGCTACGAGCCCTCTCTACCACCAATGAAAAGTTTCACTTTTCATGGCAACCGAAGTTGTGTGGAGCGGGAGACGGGATTCGAACCCGCGACACCCTGCTTGGAGGGCAGGAACTCTACCACTGAGTTACTCCCGCAAAACTGAATCTATTTTACCTCAAATCTTACAGTTGGTAAACAAGAAGAGGGGTTTGCCCCGTCAGGTCAGCTCCGACAGCGATGCCTAGTAATCAGGTATTCAAAGCTGGTTGTTCACAAGGCAAGGCTGCGATGTTCGCAAGGCAAGGTGGTGTCCCCCTAGGGACATTGGTGCTACCTATGCCTAGCCACGAAGATGTTGGCTCGTAGGAGAATCTGGTTAGCCCTGAATCTCTTGCCACTCTTTCTTCGTGAGAGAAACGAATATTATCGGGAGAGTGCCCACCACAGACACAACCCAGGCTAACGAAATTGAATCAGCAGCGTGACTTGTCAACCACACAATCATGATAACAAGAGTGACCAAAGCCGAGGCGTAACATACCTTCCAATATTTTCTCATAAGGCAAAAGACCCCGGCAGTAAGAATAAATACGGTTGGAATAAGCAGAAGCAGACTAAAAACAAGGCCATAGACGTCAACATCATAGTGCCTCACATCGGAAACCATAACAATAAACAGAAACAAACCAAAGGCTACCATCAGAATCCCTGCTGCTTTTCTCATTCTAGCCTCCTATCCCTTTGATACATCATATGAGAATTAAGAACAGTTGTCAATACACCTCTCTACGGTGTTTGATTAATAGGCAGGTATTCAAAACTAGATTGTTCACAAGGCAAGGGGGTATCCCCCTAGGACATTGGTGCTACCTACGACTAGCCACGAATGTATCGGCTAGTAGAAGAATCCAGTTGGCCCTAGAACTTGTAGTCACGTCCTGACTCGTCCCAAACAAATGACGCCAAATTTCCCGCTACGATTTGAGCATAAGCCAACTATGTCTGTAGTTTGACATTGCTAGCTTCTGGCAAATTACCAAGTACTGGGCTTGGTAATGGTGCCAGTCGTATCCTGTAGTGTTGGCGGGAACTGGCATTGCACCAACACACTCTTACGTATGCGCCTGTTGAAAGTTGCGGCATCCCTGAGCTCCTTCGGCATCACTTCCCTCGGGTCGATATTTGGATTTACGATACCAATAGGACGCTGGAGCTTATCACGCACTATGCTTATGGGCAATGCTAAATCGGCGTCATTCGAGATAACAAGAGCCTGCTCATAATCATCCTCATACCCATCCATTAGAAGATAGGTTGCCAAATTGACATCCGTTCCCTTTTCTTCTGTGTCATGGACCATAACATTTCTTGGCTGACCAGGTATAGGAGTTACCAGTGGCCTCTCTTTTATGCGTGAACGGAATTGCCCAAATTCCATCGTGAGGTTCGGGATGGTTCTGAGTGCCCGAAGGTATATCTGTTGCCTCTGCGGAGCTTGAGTGTCATTGGGTCTGGAGTGTACTAGCGCAGTAAAGTATCGGATACGGTGAATATCATGGCGTGGGACGAGAGCTTGGCAGAGCTTGGAGAGGTCAAGCCACTTGAAGGGGGTGTCCTTCACGGCTCGGTTGTAGAGATTGAACCCATCTATGTAAACGTTTGTTATCATCACCTTTCCCTGAATATAAACAAAGGCCACCGTGAGGGGGCCTTGACCCTGCCGCCGAAGCAACAGGGGTAGTACTTAGTAATAATATAACACTGTTCCGCACGTTTGTCAAATCATATCACAGTCTTCTCGGACTTAATTAGAGGTTCTGCCTGTCATTGCCTTCTAATCGCCTTAGGAATAAGAACCAATTCTCCAAATCCGCTAGCTGGGCTGCATTGAATTATACCACCAGCCAACCTTAGAGAGAAGACATGAACAAATAGAGCAAAGGA
>DATBWO010000080.1:0-7766 GCA_036514775.1 Dehalococcoidia bacterium
CTCTGTGGTATCTCATTGTACATACGCATAGCTCTGCCTTATGACCAAATTTTCGTCAATGACTGGGTCTGGTTTCGAGAGACTGATGCCTATTATTACATACGCAACATAGAAGGTCTGGTTAATAACTTTCCTCACTTCAATTCCTTTGACCCCTATATGTGTTTCCCCGGTGGTGGTGTAGGGCTTGTTCGGCCATTCTTCGCCTGGCTTGTCGCTGCTGTCACTCTGCTTGTTGGCGGGGGGGCACCAACTCTGCATACCATAGAAGTGGTGGGAGCTTACATGCCCGCTATCCTGGGCACTCTAACGCTCATTCCCGTGTACTTCATTGGCAAGGAGCTGTTTAACCGCTGGGTGGGCGTAATGTCAGCCGCCTTGGTTGCCATCTTGCCCGGCGAATTTTTGCATCGTTCCCTGCTGGGTTTTACCGACCACCATGCGGCTGAGGCTTTGTTTAGCATCGTGTGCATACTCTTTCTAATAATGGCCATTAAACGAGCTCGAGAAAGAGAGATTTCCTTCCGCCACATTCTAAGCCGAGACTGGTCAACTATCACCAAGCCTCTCGTTTATACCCTGCTCGCTGGCATCTTCCTGGGGATTTACCTCCTTACCTGGCAAGGTGGGTTGCTGTTCATCTTCATTATATTTGCCTACCTGGTGATTCAGTTCATCGTGGACCACTTAGGGCATAAATCGAGCGATTATCTGTGTATTGTAGGCGCCCCTCTTTTCCTTATCGCCTTCCTCATGCTTCTTCCCATATTGGGCGAGAGCAAGCTGGATATGATTTCCCGTGTATCTCTGCCAGTTGCCATAGTGGTACCCATAGTCTTAGGTATTCTTTCACGATTCATGTCGGGCCGGGCCTTGAAGCCTGTTTACTATCCCTTGGCTGTGCTGGGACTGGCGGGAATTGGTCTTGCTGCTTTGCATGCCATCAATCCCTCTTTGTTTCAGTCCATGCTCAGCCAATTCAGCATCTTCGACCCGGGTGGCGCTATGCTGACTGTTTTGGAGGTGCAGCATCTGACCTCACGGATAGCCTGGTACAACTTCACCACTTCCTTCTTCATCTCATTTATTTCCCTGGCCATGCTTATTTACGTCGCTGTTAAGGAAAAAAGTGCCGATAAAGTCTTGTTCCTGGTATGGAGCATAATAATGTTGATAGCAGTCCTGGGGCAGCGCCGCTTCGGTTACTACTATGCTGTAAACGCTGCCTTGCTCACAGGATATTTCTCCTGGAAAATGCTGGACCTTGCTGGCTTACGCAGATTATGGGCTAAGTCTAAGGAGGTAGTGGGAGCAGTTAAAAAATTCAAAAAGAGGGAAAAGACCAGAGAGAAGTCAAGGAAGAAGACATTTATGCAGCCCAGAGGTGTCTGGGTGAGGGTTATCCTTGTCGGGATAGTCCTCTTTTTCTTCGTCTTTTTCCCCAATATTCCCATGGTCAAAACAGTTGCCGAGGGGCAAATTATTATGGAGGAAGGGTGGTATACCTCGCTTTTGTGGCTAAAGGACAGTGATAACAGCCCCGAACCTTTTAATGACCCTGATTTCTATTATGAACTATATCCGCCAGGGGATGAGTTTGAATATCCCGAGACCGCCTACGGCGTGATGTCCTGGTGGGACTATGGCTACTTTATAATGCAGCTTGCCCATCGCATACCCAATTCTAACCCTGGTCAGGTTGGGGCTGTCCCGGCTGGCCAGTTCTTCATCGCTCAGAATGAAAGCTCAGCCCAGGAAATTGTGGACCAGTATAACCTACGTACAAGGTATGTAGCGATTGACTATGCAATGCCAGTTGGCAAGTTCCATGCCATGCCGGAGTGGGCTGGCAGCAATGTAAGCAACTTTTACGAAGCTTATTATTATTACCGAACGCAGGCTAACGAATACATGCCAGTGCCCTTGGCTTATCCCGCTTATTATTATTCCATGGTTGCCAGGCTTTATTACTTTGACGGCAAGGAACAACCTGGCAATAACACACTGGTGGTTACTTATCAAGAGCAGGTGAGCAGTGATGGGATACATTATAAACTAATCTCTAGTGCCAAAATCTTCTCTAGCTACGCAGATGCTCAAGCTTATATTTCGAGCCAGCAATTAACAAATTACAATATAATGGGCGTCTTTCCTGCAGGTAACGTAGTGGTTAAGTATGAAGAAAAGGTAAGCACAGAAGGAATACATTACGAGGAAATTACTGACTTTATTTTCCTCGGGGAACCTTACTATGATTACAGTGATGCCCTGGCTCTTATCTCGAGCCAGCAAACTGGGAATTACAAAATATTGGACCCGTTTATTAGCCCCGTGCCTTTGGAAGGGCTAGAAAATTATGAGCGTGTTCATAGCTCAGACAGCTTGCACACCTTCGCGTCCCTAGCGAAAAAGTTGCCCAGTGTGAAAATTTTTGAGTATCTTGGCCCGGATGAGTCCTGAGTAACAGCACAGCCATCGTTACCGGTCGGGCGGGATTTGTGGCTTTAATCTAGCTGAGAAACTGCTGAAGCACCGGTATAAGGTAATAATCCTTGATGGCCTCTCCACCGGGAGGTAAGAAAACAGGAGACTGTTTATTGATTCCTCTTGTCATTCTGAGCGCCGACTTGTCGGGGCTCAGAATCTCCCTTCCGCTCAGTGTAAACTCCGCGTGGCAAGCCCATACCCGTCCACGAGATTGCTTCGTCCTGATAAATCGGGACTCGCAATAACGGCTTGAGTTACTAAACGCTCTTCTGATAAACTGCCATGGGTGATCTGAAATGAACCATAAAATTGGGAGGAATGTGAAACTGGGTAAAAATATAGAGATTGGAAGTAATGTCGTCATTGAGAACGATGTGGTTCTGGGCAACAACATATCGCTAAGAGACAATGTTGTCATCAGGAAAGGGGCGATAATAGGAGATAATGTCATAATTGGGTATAGGGACATCAAGCCGGGTCAAGATGCTCCAGCAGAACAAATAGTTACAGAGATTGGAGAAAATGTGAGGATTCGTAGTGGAAGCGTAATCTACTGGGGCACAAGGATAGGGAGCAATTCGATGGTGGGACACAACAGTGTGATTCGAGAAAATACAATTATAGGACATGAAACCTATATCGGTTCGCTTACAGCGATTGAGGGCGACACTAAGATTGGCAGTTATGTCGGTATTCATACACAATGTCATATAACCAAATTCTGCGATATAGGAGACTATACTTTCATAGCTCCCCTTTTTGTGGGTGCAAATGACCAAGCAATGTCATATAGGCGACGGACACATGGACAAAATCTCATTGGCTTCACCACTGAAAAATATGTCAGGATAGCAGTAGGTGTTACCGTATTGCCGGGTGTTCGTTTTGGTGAAGGTTGCATAGTTGCTGCCGGCAGCGTAATAACCAAAGATGTCCCACCATATAAGGTGGTGATGGGGGTGCCAGCCAGGGTAGTCAGGGACGCTTCCAAAGAAGAGGTCGTGCAATGAATCTTGAAAAGGGGAGGAACTCAGTGAGAAAACAGCTAAGAGCAGGCGTTATTGGAGTCGGGGCTATGGGCAAAAACCATGCTAGGCTCTACTCCGAGCTTAAAGGTGTGGAGCTTATCGGTGTTGCCGATGTGAACCAAGCCTTAGCCGCTTCTATCGCCCAAACCTACGGCTGTAAACCCTATGCGGATTATCATGACCTGCTGGACAGAAACCTGGATGCCATCAGCATAGTCGTGCCTACCACCCTTCACAAAAAGGTAGCCCTGGACGCAATCACGAAAAGAATAAATGTTCTAGTGGAAAAGCCCATCGCCGATACGGTTGAAAATGCTGATGAAATTATAAAAGTCGCTCGACAGAACAAAGTTAAGCTGATGGTGGGACATGTTGAGCGCTTTAACCCGGCCATCATAAAGCTAAAAGAGCTAATAGATAACAGGCTATTGGGCAATGTTGTTTCCATCTCTGCCAAAAGAGTCGGCCTCTACAACCCCAGAATAAAGGATGTGGGGATAATCATAGACCTCGGCACCCACGATATAGACATAATGTCCTACCTGTATGGAGAGAGGATTAAGGAAGTTTATGCGTTGGCGGGAAGCGTTGTTCATAGCCATGAGGACCATGCCATAATTACGCTGAATTTCGATAATGGCAGCAGCGGGGTAATAGATACAAACTGGCTTACCCCCCATAAGGTGAGGAACTTAACGGTGATAGGCTCTAAGGGAATCGCTGAGGTTAATTATATTGAGGAAACCTTGAGGATATTTGACCAGGAGTGGATAAGAGATGCGAAAATTGAGAGGGAAGAGCCTTTGAAGCTTGAGCTTATGCATTTCATCGACTGCGTGCAGAATGATAGAGAGCCTCTGGTCTCAGGGGAAGAAGGGAAACATGCTCTCGAGGTTGCGCTTGCAGCAATAGAGTCTGCCAGAACTGGAAAGGTATGTGAGATAAAATGAAGGTCTTTGGACTGGAGAAAAATGCCATTATGGATGCCTTCAGTGGCGGTAGAGTAACTGTTGCGGTTTATGGGCTGGGGAAGAAGGGCTTGGCTCTTGCAGGCGTTTTTGTTGAGAGAGGTGCCAAATGCCCTTCTGTTAAAGTACTTAGAAAATAAGAGGGTAATAGGTTAGCAGTCATGAGTAATGGAGTTAAGCAGAATGAAGAAAGCACGACCGAGCCAGTTAAAAATCACCAATAAGACTGGTGTCTGCATTATCGGCCTGGGCTATGTCGGCTTGCCCCTAGCTTTGGCCTTCGCTAAAGCTGGTCTAAAGGTGCTTGGGGTAGACGTTCAGCAAGGGCGAGTGGATCTGGTGAATAAGGGGAAGTCTTACATAGCTGATGTAGATAGCAAAGCCCTTATAGAAGTGGTTCGAGAAGGGTTGTTAGAAGCTACTACTGACCAGAGCAGGATCAAGGAAGTTGACGCCATCTGTATTTGCGTGCCCACTCCGCTTACCAAAACCAAAGACCCGGAGCTTTCTTATGTCATTAGTGAGTCCAAAGTGGTCTCCAGGTACCTTCAGAAAGGACAATTAGTAGTTCTCGAGAGCACAACCTATCCGGGCACCACCCGGGAGGTAATGCTACCAATTCTAGAACGCTCCGGCCTCAAAGCGGGATGCGATTTCTATCTTGCCTTCTCTCCAGAAAGGATCGACCCCGGCAGTAAGAATTACAATGTCCGGAACACGCCGAAGGTGGTTGGGGGCATAGATCCCAAATCCACAAAGCTCGCTACGCTTTTGTATAGTCAAATTGTAGAGAGAGTTGTTCCGGTCTCAAGTCCTGAAGTTGCCGAGATGACCAAGGTATTCGAGAACGTGTTTCGTAATGTGAACATAGCCCTAGTTAACGAACTTACCTTGCTTTGTGAGAAGATGGGTTTAAGTGTCTGGGAAGTTATTGACGCCGCTTCTACCAAGCCTTATGGCTACATGCCTTTTTATCCCGGCCCTGGCATCGGTGGGCACTGCATTCCACTCGACCCTTATTACCTGGCAAACAAAGCCCGGGAGTTCGATTTCCATACTAGGTTCATCGAGCTCGCCGCTGAAATCAACGAGCATATGCCTTATCACGTCGTTTTTCGCATTCTCGAAATCTTAAGCGCCAGAGGCAAGAGCTTGAATGGAGCTAAAGTCCTTGTCCTTGGCGTAGCTTATAAGAAAGACATTGAAGATACCAGAGAGTCTCCCGCATTGAAAATAATTCAGCTTCTTTGTGAAAAGGGGGCTGAGGTAAGCTACAATGACCCTTATGTACCTCAGGTTCATATGCCCGCAGGCGATATGAAATCGGTAAAACTCAGTGGGGAATGCTTGGCCTTGATGGACTGTGTCGTCATAGTCACTGACCACAGCAGTTATAATATGGCTGAAGTGGTTGCCCGTGCCAAATTGGTATTTGATACACGTGGAGCCACCAGGGGGCTAAAGCAAGCTAACATTGTTAGATTAGGAGAATAAGGAGAATGCCGGCCATGGTATTTGAAGTGGTGCCTTGCACTGAAGGCGGGACAGTTATTTTTCGCTGCCATGTGGAGCAGACAAGGTGAACAGGAATATCGCTGTTGTCGGCTGTGGCTACTGGGGCAAAAATTTGGTGCGCAACTTTGCTGAGCTGGGTGCTCTCCATACAATTTGCGATGCCGACCTAAAAGTGCTACAGAGTTTGAAGGCATCTTATGCCGATGTAAATACCGAGACCGAATTTCACCGTGCCCTTGAGAACAACGAAATAAAAGGAATGGTTATCGCCACTCCTGCTGTCCTCCATTACTCCGTGGCCAAAGAAGCCATACTTGCTGGTAAAGACGTTTTCGTAGAAAAGCCGCTGGCTCTAGAGATAGAACAAGGAGAGGAGCTGGTTGCGCTGGCTGAAAAACACAAGAAGATACTGCTTGTCGGCCACCTCTTGGAATATCATCCCGCTGTGGGCAAGCTCAAGGAGCTTGTTGACAGCGGCGAGCTGGGCAGAATCCAGTATATCTATTCCAACCGGCTTAACCTGGGCAAGTTTCGCACTGAGGAAAACATACTCTGGAGCTTTGCCCCACACGATATCTCAATTATTCTGCTTCTCCTCGGCGAAATGCCCCAGGAAATCTCAGCTCATGGAGGTTACTATCTTAATCAGGACATCGCCGACGTTACCCTGACCACCCTTGGGTTCAATAACGGCATAAGAGCTCACATTTTTGTCAGCTGGCTCCACCCTTACAAGGAACAAAAATTGGTGGTAGTCGGCAATAAAAAGATGGCTCTGTTCGATGACACCAACCCCAAAGATAAGCTCCTCCTCTATAGCCACGAGATAGAATGGATTGGCAGAAAACCTGTGCCCCGTCAGAAAAAGCCGGAACCTCTTAAGATACCATCAGACGAACCCTTGCGGATAGAATGCCAGGATTTCATCGACTGCATCCAGTCACGAAAACGACCGAAGGTAGACGGGCGCAAAGGTCTCCAGGTGCTGCGGGTGCTGACTTATTGCCAGAGGTCACTTGAGAGCAAGGGCAAGGTCATCTTATTAAACGATGCCCACAGGGACTTTTTCGTCCATGAAACTAGCATCGTGGAGGAGCCGTGCCGGGTTGGGAAGGGAACCAAAATCTGGCACTTTTCCCATATTATGCCTGACACAACCATCGGGGATAATTGCGTTATTGGGCAGAATGTCTTTATCGGCAAAGGCGTCAAAATAGGGAACAACGTGAAAATTGAAAATAATGTCTCCGTTTTCGAGGGCGTAACACTTGAAGACGATGTCTTTTGTGCTCCATCCTGTGTCTTTACCAATGTTATAAACCCCCGGAGCTTCGTCTCCCGGAAACACGAGTTCAAGCCGACATTAGTTAAAAAAGGTGCTACTATCGGCGCCAATGCTATAATCATCTGCGGCAACACCATAGGCCGATATGCCTTCATCGGTGCCGGGTCGGTGGTTACAAAAGACGTTCCCGACTATGCCATGGTATATGGCAATCCAGCACGCATTCAGGGATGGGTTTGCGAGTGCGGAATAAAACTTCGACAAGATGGTGATAGTTACACGTGTCCGGGATGCGGTAAAGGTTACAAGCTGAAGGATGAGAAATGTACCCCGCTGCGTGAGGAAGAAAAAAGATGAACATATCCCTGGTCGACCTCAAAGCCCAATACACCTCAATAAAAGAAGAGATTGACGGTGCTATCCAGAGAGTCCTCCAGAATGGTCAGTTTATCCTAGGTTCCGAAGTCAAAGCCTTCGAAGAGG
>DATBWO010000081.1:0-5914 GCA_036514775.1 Dehalococcoidia bacterium
GCACTGAGGTATCAGAGATGATTGAACTGGGCACGATTCCGATTAAGAACAAGGCCTCTATCGTTGAGGCGAGAAACAAGATACGCCTATTGGCCGAAGACTTGGAACTCGGTAGTATCACCTCTATCAGGATAGCTACCATGACATCAGAACTCAGCCGACGAATGCTTGCAACTGGCCAACCATCCGTTATCAAGGTAGCAGTGGACAAGGGAAAGGAGTTGTTTGAGCTCGTGCTGGAGTTTAGGCCAGGACAAGCCTGTGCAGCGATTGACATCAAAGTACTTGAGGCGGTATTTGATAATGTCAAGTTATCTAAGAAGGCAGATGGCGTTCAATCAATCAAAACATCTAAAGTCCTGCCGGACCCTCAATTTGAGCCTGCTGAGGAATTTATTGAGAGAGAAAGAGGGTTAGTTGGGCGTCTCACCAGAGAAGAGCTGTACCTCCAGCTAAAGGAGTATTCAGCGCATCTGGAAGAAAGGGTGGAGGAGCGCACTGCTGAACTGCAACAGGAAATCACCGAACGCAAGGAGGCAGAAGCAGAGCTCCAACAACTAAGCCGTGTCCTTCGTGCTATCCGCAATGTCAACCAGCTCATTACCAAAGAGAAAGACCGCGGGAAGCTGCTCAAAGGTAGCTGCGATAACCTTGTTGAAACCCGCGGTTGTTCCAACGCCTGGGTTACTCTGCTTGATGAATCCGGAAAACTCGTGGCACATGCTGAATCCGGGCTGGGTAAAGATTTCCTGCCTATGGTTGAACTCATGAAGCGTGGTCAATTACCCACTTGTATGCAGCGGGCACTCAAGCAATCGGCAGCCGTAGTAACTGAAGACCCGGTCTCCACCTGCACTGACTGCCCTCTATCAAGCAACTATGCTGGCAGGAGCGCAGCAATAGTACGGCTGGGATATAAGGGGAAGGTCTACGGGCTTCTGTCCATAGACGTGCCGCGTGAGCTGGCAACTGATGCGGAAGCACTGAGCTTGTTTCATGAGGTGGCGACAGACATAGCTTTCGGTCTGTATAGCATAGAACTGGAGGAACGGCACAAGCAGGTAGAGGAGGTGCTTCAAGCCGAGAAGAATAAGCTGCAATCACTAGTGGACGCCATGGAAGATGGTCTCACCATCCAGGACAGAGACTATAACATTATTTATCAGAATGAGCCGTCGAGAATAAGTACTGGCGGTGACCACCTGGGGGAGAAATGCTACCGAGTTTATGAAGGCAGAGAGACGGTGTGTGACGGGTGCCCGGTAGAAGAGGCATTTAAGGATGGTAAGTCACACACCGTGGAGAGGAAGACGACAATCGCGGGGAAGGTTGTCTTCTGGGCGAATACGGCTAATCCCATTAGAGATGCCAGTGGAGAGATTGTTTCCTGCCTTGAGATTACCAGGGACATCACCAAGCGTAAGCGGGCAGAAGAAGCATTAATTGAACTTGCCCATATGAAATCTGAATTCATCTCTCGGGTCTCACACGAGCTCCGGTCACCTCTGACAGCTATCCACCAGTTTGCAACAATCCTGCTGGACGGACTAGCCGGTGATATTAACCCAGAGCAACGTGAGTACCTAGAAATCGTACTCAGAAACATCAACCAACTCCGGGTTATGGTCAATGACCTTCTTGAGGTAAACCGTGCTGAAACAGGCAGACTCACTATTAATCCACGATATGTATCTCTAGCGGAGTTGGTCAGCGAAGTAATTGAGACTTTCCGGGTGACCACCACGAAAGATATTCTGTTAACCACGGACCTGCCCAAAGGCCTTCCACCAATCTGTGCCGACCCAGACCGTGTGCGAGAAATTCTCACTAATCTAATGGACAATGCGATCAAATTCACTCCTGAAAAAGGCAGGGTTGTTATCGGGGCAGAAGTGTATAAACGGGCCCCCAACTTCGTCTGTGTGGCGGTATCTGATACTGGCTGTGGAATTCACCCCGAGGAGAGAGAAAGAATCTTTGAATATTTGTACCAAGGGCAAAACAGCAGTGTAGCTGGTCGCAAGGGTCTTGGTCTTGGTCTTTATATCTGCAAGGAGTTAGTCCGCAGGCATGGCGGACGAATCTGGGTGGAGAGTGAACTAGAACACGGTAGCAAGTTCTCGTTTACGCTGCCCATTTATTCCGTGGCGAACTCGCTTGCTCCAATCCTGACTAAGACAAACTTACGGATAGGTAGCATAGCGATCCTCACTATCAAAGTGTTCCCTATTGAAGAACGCCCGCTGACTATAACCGATGAAACAGCGTTACAGGAGGTCTGGGGTGTAATAAAAGGTTGTATCCTTCCCAGCAGGGACGTGCTCCTGCCGATTATGCCGCACACACAATTGGGAGAGGTTTTTTACGTGGTAATGTGTGCCGACCGTCGTGGTGCTGAGGCTCTGGTGCGTAGGATTCGGGATCACTTGAAGCGTTGCGAAGCCCTTCACAATGCTCGTCTCAAATGGACGATTTCCATCAGCATGCTAGAGACAGCGTTAGCGGGGAGCGACGAGCCGTCAAAAGAGGTCGTGAAAAAGGTTGAGGACAGGATAGAGGAGCTGGTGAAATCGGTCTGAAAAAAGAGGTGGTCATATGAACGGGAAAAAGATTCTGATAGTGGATGATGACAAAGATGTGCTACGCGGACTAAATGTAAGATTAAGAGCCAGCGGCTATACCGTTGCATCTGCTACTGATGGTATCCAGGCGATCAGCGTGGCTCAGCAAGAAAAGCCAGACGCGATTATTCTCGACATCGGCCTACCCGGCGGCGATGGCTTCGTAGTTATGAAAAGGTTGAGATCGCTTATTCCTCTTGCCCATATTCCTATTATTATTCTCACCGGGCGAGACCCGGTAATAAACCGAGAGAGGGCCATTAACGCCGGGGCACAAGCATTCCTGCAAAAGCCTGTCGATAACGATGTACTCTTGTCAGCCATTCGGAAAGCCTTGGGAGAGCCTGAGGGACAGATGCGGGAGAAACATTACTCCGCCGAAAAAGAGGCTGATACGACTGGGAAAAAGATTCTCGTAGTGGATGATGATAAAGACGTGCTACTCGGACTCAATGCAAGATTAAGAGCCAACGGTTACAACGCGGTCTTTGCCAGTGATGCTATCCAGGCGATCAGCGTGGCTCAGCAAGAAAAGCCAGACGCGATTATTCTCGACATCGGCCTACCCGCCGGCGATGGCTTCGTAGTTATGGAAAGGTTGAGATCGATTATTCCTCTTGCCCATATTCCTATTATTATTCTCACCGGGCTGGACCCGATAATAAACCGGGAGAAGGCCATTAACGCTGGTGCACAGGCATTCCTGCAAAAGCCCGTCGATAGTGTTGTACTCCTGCAAGCAATCAGAAAAGCCCTGGGAGAATCTAAGGGACAGATGCGGGAGAAAATGTGAAGCCGTCTTTAAATTAGCCAAATTTTGAAGCGAATAGGTAGCGGTGTTCTGTGTAACGCTGAAGTTGGAGTACTAAGTTAGGTATAAAGCCACAAAAGTCGTATTAATCGAAGTCATGATGGCTTGGATGTGACTAAATTGCACTTTGTAGCGGTTTGTTCAATCCTCCGATGAAGCCTCAAGCTACCCTCAAACTCCACGGGCCTCGTATATTTCGGCGGCATTCAAGGCTTTCCTACCCGCCTAGTCTCAAAATGTCTTCATCATCCTGCAATTCACTGCCGAGCAAATGCACGTCAATCAGGTGTTTCTCTAACTCCTCTCGTTTTTCCGGGATGCCCCGGGTATCGCTTTGTTAAACCACGCGGCAAAATCTTCAGGCTTGACTATGAGTCTCATGTATCAGTGTCTTCTCCTGTTCAGGAGAGCTTGCAGGTGTGGCTTGTCCTGGCATACTTCTAATAGTGGTTTAGGCTTTGCTGTTTTGTTTTTATCATAATTAGCATTGTGCTCACCATCATTCTGAACTTTGTCTTCCGTCTATTTAGGTAAATGTCAAAGCGGCATAACAGATAATAAGAAGAGCGAGCCCCGATTCTATCGGGGCTCGCTCTTGAATATCGCTATTCAGTTTTTAAATCACCCCTACTCTTCCACTTCAGCTTCCGGCTGAACCGCCGTTGCCCCTTCTTAGGAGCCTTGCCTTACAGACGAAGAGCTTGGGGCTTCCAATTGCTCTCCAGCAACATACCCTGATTATCGAAGCCACCTCCCTACGCTGCAGGGGAGCTCCCTTGAGGAAACATCCATCGGCATAACCAGGCCTCTCTTCGTGTCATGCCCCACCTCCTTGCTAAGCACCGACTCTTCTTGCCTAACATTTGTATTGTAGCATAATACAGATGCTATGTCAAGAATTTGTACTCGTTCAGTACCTTAGTGACACATTGTCTGCTTGCGTTGTCATTGCGAGGAGCATAGCTCCGAAGCAATCTTGTGGGGTTGCTGGGGATAGAGATTGCCACGCTCCCGCCTGCCAAGCCTTGGCGGGCAGGTCGCTCGCAATGACAGAGTGGAGTCGTTAATCAAGCTAATGTTATTATAGGTGCCAAAGGACCTGTCAATATGGACATTTGTGAGCAGTTAAGGGGCAAGCTTAAGGAAGCTGTGGAGAGGAGCAGGGCCGATGGCATACTCCTATCGGGAGGGCTCGATACCAGTATTTTGGCTTTTGTAGCCAGGCCAAATGTGGGCTTCACAGTGGCCTTAAAAGACTCCCTAGCATCTGACCTCGTCTATTCAGAGAAGATTGCGAAGCTCCTGGGAATACAGCATAAGAAGATGGAATTCACTACGGAAGAAGCGCTTGCCACCCTTCCTGAGGTTATAAGAATACTGAAAACCTTTGACCTTGCTTTACCCAATGACCTTTCCATATATTTTGCCCTAAAGCTGGCTAAAGAGCTGACAGCTGACAGCTATCAGCTATCAGTTATGACGGGCGATGGTGCAGATGAGCTCTTCGCCGGCTACTCTTATATGGCAGAGCTTCCTCCTGAAGACCTGAGAAGATATATAAGAAGGCTCTCACAAAACTGGCACTTCTCAGCCAACGAGCTTGGCAGGGCTTTGGACATTGAAATAAGTCAGCCGTTCCTTGATGAGGATTTTGTTCGCTTTGCCCTGGAAGTAAGCACGGAGCTCAAGGTCAAAGACGGGGTAGGGAAGTATATCCTGAGAAAGAGCTTTGAGGGTCTGTTGCCGGCGGAGATAGCCTGGCGGAGAAAGGAGCCCATAGAGTATGGCTCAGGCTCCACCAAACTTCACGAAATAATAAATAGTATGGTCACAGATGGAGAATTCCAATCAGCAGCTAATAAAGTTGACATAAAGTTCATAAATAAAGAGCACTTTTTTTACTACCGTATCTATAACGAGGTTGTGGGAGAAATACCCAAAGCCAAGGCTGATGAAATTAGCTGTCCTTGCTGCGGAGCGGCCATGGGCATATACCATTGCCCAACCTGCGGCTTTTCCGGCAATCTGCTATAGGGTTTCTCGTCTCCTCTGAGGTTGGCATCTTACTGCGTTACCAATATTTTGCTAGAATTCTTGAGATTGAAAAGGGGGGATAAGATGAGTGAAGGCAGTGGCTATTTAACGGCGAAGGATGGCACAAAGCTATTTTATCAAAGCTGGCAGCCGCAAAAGGTTGAGGTGGCATTATTATGCATACACGGTGCCTGTAGTCGCTCTATAGAATTTAATTACCTGGGGGACTACTTAGCGTCTAAAGATGTAGCAACTTATGCTTTAGACCTGAGGTCAAATGGGCAGTCTGGTGGTGAAAGGGGAGACCTACCAGATATAAGAATTCAGTTGGATGACGTGGATGAAATGGTTGGCTTCATCCAGAACAAATGGCAGAAGCCGACATACATGCTGGGTCATAGTTTGGGTGGTTCATACGCTTTATGGTATGGTAGCGAACATTCGGAGC
>DATBWO010000082.1:0-3327 GCA_036514775.1 Dehalococcoidia bacterium
ATTTAGCCGAAGCAGTCAAGAAATATATTCCCGATGCCAAAATAACTTTCGGCACCAGACCGCCGCCGGGAGGCGGGCGGGGAGGCCTGCCTTGGAAGGTCAGCATGGCAAGGTCTATAGCTGACTTCGGCTTCGAATGCATGCCTATGGAGAAAGCCGTCCTCATCCACATCAATGACGCCAGGACGGAAGCCGGGCTGCCGCCGATAAATGGATAGAGCCAAGGTGTAGGGTGGGTGAAGCGTAGCGCTCGTGCTGAAGCGAGCCCCACCCTATCTGTATCCCCCATATTGCTTTGTCATGTATAGTTGGGGATAACAGACAGAAAGAGACGTTATGTAGGAGGTGCTCAAAATGCCTTATCCAGTAGCACTCAAAGTAGATCGTCCTGAAAAACTCTCGCGACTGACCACGTTTTTCCGCTTTTTCATGGTCATACCACAAGCAATAGTTTTCGCCTTTGTCAGCATTGCCGCGTATGTTATTTATTTTCTCTCCTGGTGGGCGATTATATTTACGGGTAATTATCCCCAGACATTCTTCAAATTCGTCACCTGGTGGTTCAGGTGGTCGGTAAGGCTATCCGGCTATATGTTCCTCCTCACGGACAAGTACCCGCCGTTTACCGGTGATAGCGGCGTGGTTTACCCGATAGGAGTCGAAGTCGAGACTCCGGGTAAGCTTTCGCGATTGACCACGTTTTTCCGTTTTCCTATAGCCCCGTCCTGGAATTTTGACCCTCTTAAGGGGCAAGGAAATTGGTCCTGGACGGGTTCGCCCGGTTGGCCGATGACTATTCCTCATACTATAGTTTTGTTTTTCCTCGGTATAGCCGCCGCCGTTATTCTCTTTCTTGCCTGGTGGGCAATAGTTTTCACTGGCCGGTATCCGGAGACTTTCTTCAACTATGTTACCTGGTACTTTCGCTGGACGACTAGGGTGGGCGGGTACTCGTATCTGTTTACCGACAAGTATCCCCCCTTCAGCGGCGCGGAAGAGGTTGATTGATAACAGTCGGATTCTGAGCCTCCATGTGGCGCTGGTAGCTGGATTGAAACCGAGAAAGGGTTGATGCTTAAGCGGCCTTCGGATTCGTTGCTTGTTTATGAACACGAAAGGTAACCCCAAAATACGCCTTATCGCCGTTGACCTGGATGGCACCTTGCTGACAAGCAAGAGTGTTATGGCGTCCGAAGGCGCCCGGCTGCTCAAAGCCGCCGCTCGTGGCGGCATACATGTTGTTTTGGTTACCGGGCGCATTATCCATTCTGTCCGGGATTTGTGCGGGTCTTTGGAAATCTCTGGGCCGGTCATTTGCACGGATGGCGCTCAGGTATATGAGTCGATTAATGGGCCTGTCCTGACATCTCTCACGTTTCCAAAAGAGGTTGGGCTTGAGATAGCCGGACTGGCTGACGCTAACGGCTGGGAACTCAGCACTACTATCGGTTCTGTAACGTACTATCGTCGGCGTCCCGGTCAAGAACTCGGTCCGTTCTCACCCGGCCGGGCAATAG
Organism: Dehalococcoidia bacterium; assembly: GCA_036514775.1. Classification (GTDB taxonomy): domain Bacteria; phylum Chloroflexota; class Dehalococcoidia; order GIF9; family AB-539-J10; genus RBG-13-51-36. The sequence goes on from DATBWO010000082.1 coordinate 1,518, forward strand.
CCGCCACCAATTCTGATGCCGTCACAGATAATCCCACCCGTATCCTGATATATGACACGGAGGCTGTCAAGAACATACCGCCTCTTTGTAATTCTAAATTTTCCGACCATTGCCGTATCGAGACTTATCACGGGACGAATGGAGAGATAAATTCTGTGGGCGTTCTTGCAGCCAGAGCCAACAAGGGCAACGCTCTTGGTTCAGTTCTGCGCCGTCTTAAGGTCAGCCGGTCTGAGGTGATGGCAATCGGAGATGACATTAATGACCTGCCTATGTTCGCCCGTTCGGGAATCAGTGTTGCCATGTCCAATGCCCATGAGGAGTTGAAAAACAAGGCCACCACGGTAGCGCCGAGTAACGATGAAGAGGGAATCGCCTGGGCACTGACTAGATTCGGCATTGTTTCATGAACAGCCTCTATCAGTTATACTAATAGTATGCCTAAATTTGTAAAATGGGTTCCCACACGTTCCGAGTGCATAGATTCTTTTTTCGAACTCGCCCCTGTCACTTCATCTGACATTGTCTATGACCTGGGTTCGGGTGATGGCAGACTGCTCTTTGCCGCTCTCGACAAAGGTGCCTGGAAGTGCGTAGGGATAGAAATAGACCCTGAGTATGTGAACACCTCAAGAGAGACAGCGAAAAACAAAGGCCTGGATGAGAAGGTCACTTTCATCGAAGCTGACATGATGGGAGAGGACTTATCTCCAGCTTCGATAATACTTGGTTATATTCTGGACAGCGCCTCCGGTTTTTTAAGGCCGAAATTTGAGAAAGAACTTAAACCTGGAACCAGAGTTGTCATGGAGTCATTCCCGGTGCCCGGATGGAAGCCGGCCAAAACCAAAGAGATAAATGGCAAAATATTCTATCTCTACATCATGCCGCCTGAAAAAACGGAAGACTACGATACCGTCCTCATGGATACTGCTTACGAGTATGAGTGGTTTTATTGGCCATAGAAAAGGCAAACGGTATCATAAATTTGTAAGCATCAAAGGGCAGACATTCCTTCTTGCCGCTGAAAGTATTTTTTGTTTGAAACCACACGGTTGAACAACGCCACGTTGACCACGCATAATTCCACCAATGAATTAAAAACTCAGCACTTGACGAACCAAACAAATGTGTGTAAAATTAATTTCATATATATATAATTAATTCAATGGAGCTACAAATGGAAGAGACAATTGCTGGATTGTTGGAATTCTTCAAGGCGCTGGCCGATGCCAACCGTTTGAAGATAATCGGCCTGTTGGCGCAGGGTGAATATACGGTTGAGCAAATGGCTGAGATGCTTGGCGTGAGCGCCTCGACAGTCTCCCATCACCTGAGTAAGCTCTCGGCGGCTGGTTTGGTGAGCGCCCGTTCGGAGAGTTATTATAATATCTACCGTTTAGAGACCAGCGTGCTGGAGGCCATGTCCCAGCGACTACTGGTCCGCGAGACAATGCCGGCTGTCACCGCCGACGTAGATATGGATGCTTACGATCGAAAGGTCCTCAACACATTTTGTGACAGTGAGGGGCGCATCCTGCAGTTCCCTGCACAAAGGAAGAAGTTCGAGGTTCTGCTGCGACATGTGGTCAAGGCTTTTAAACAAGATGTCCGTTATACAGAAAAACAGGTCAACGGAATATTGTCATATTACTCCGAGGATACAGCCACTTTGCGGCGCGAATTGGTCGCACACAAAATGATGGAGCGCGAAGGCGGGGGAGGGAAATACTGGTTATATAATAACGATTAACAAGAAGGAGTTTATTTTATGGATAAAGCTGTTGAAATAAGAACGGAGCGGCTTCTG
>DATBWO010000083.1:0-4626 GCA_036514775.1 Dehalococcoidia bacterium
GGGATACCTCGAGAGGTACACCAGTAGCCCCTACAAGGAACTGAAGGACAATTCGGACAAGCTTTGCTCGGAACTTACGCGGTTCGTTCTATCGAGGCGAAATGAGTGGACGAATGCCATCTTTGAGTATTTAATATTCTAGAGGGCTAGCTGTCTGAGCAATACTCTTAGTTCTCCAAAATTTAGCGAATCATCTAGCGCCACTGTGTGATATTAGACCCATGCTTTGGGAAAAGGTCACCTCTTAGCACAGCATTCCGCATAGTACGCTTGCGTTTATTACCTCCCTTTTGGCAAAAACCATTAGAGTATTTCTCTGAACGGTGTCAATAGGCTAACAGTTATGCAGGACGGACATGAAGCAACATAAGCTTGTAGCGAATCCCAGGGATACCATACCAATTAGGCCTGCTACAAATCAGGTATTATTCCCGCGGGTTATGTGCTCAGAGTGATGCTTCAGCCACCCGCTCATTTTGGGGTGCCTCCTCAGATTTGCGATTATTGGCGACATCGAGATACGTTAGAGAGATTGAAGGGTGGAGGGGTTATGAGCTCTTCTACTGACTACTGTCTACTGTCTACCGTCCACTAAGCGACATTTTCCCCTTGTTCGAATAAAGAATTCATGTTAATCTCTGCTTGGAACTCGTGTGTTACTCTGATAAATCAAATCCCGCGGGTGAGGCTTCTCAAAACCTCACTGCAAACCAAACACAGATTAAAAGGAAGCGCGGTGGCCAGAAAGGCAACCGGAATGCCTGCAAACATGGCTTCTATTCCGGTACCCTTAGCCCTGCCGAAACATCCCAACTGTGGAACATTACGAATCTGGAAGGCGTTGACCCCGAAATAGCGTTCATCGGAACCCCCGTGTCATTCTGAATGAAGCGAAACGTAATGAAGAATCTCTGGAGATTCTTGGCTGTTCTCCCTCTTAGGGTAAGAGGGAGTCAGAGGGAGTTACGAACTCCTCCACCATCCACCGACTCCCGACTATCCGTGGTCTTCATTTGTCATTTGGGCTTTGGCATTTGGAATTTGTTCTCGATTCGGCCTTTGACATTTGGAAATTGCCTCCCTGCGTCAGTCCGTCAACTCCCACGGCTCGCAAATATAAAGGGCAAACCGACGAAACGAATCGTACGTACTTTAACAACTGAATCTTCCGGAGGTAATCGCCTTACGTATGAAAAAGGCCTGCTGAACTCCCGAAAAACAGCCATTTTTACAAAACGAATCATCCCGCCTTCCCTCATTCTCTTCCCCCTATCCGTCGCAACCCTACACCCCGAACCTGCCCTTCGGCGGTGCAGAATCCGAGAGCACCATACGGGTCAGGCCCGCTACAAATCAGGTATTACGTCCCCGGAATACCCTACTTGAGTCCCAGGGCATCTCGTAGGTTGCCTTCAATTCTTTTCATATCTGGCAGAGGCATTATTCCAAGCTTCTTTGCTATCATGCCCTGCTTTATCGTCCTTACGATTCCTGTGGCCACGGATGGGAAAAGCAGCCCAGCCGCCTGCCAATCGCTGATAAGGTGGTCGCCCACCAATATCCGGTCAGTCCTGCTGGTGATTGCCGCAATTATAGCCTCTTGACGGCTTTGATGGTAAGCGTCTGAGCTTACTATGACTGCCGGACGCTGCCTCTCTCCAGTTTCATCGGAAAAGATAAACCTGACCAGGACTACATCTCCGCGTTTATAGCCGGTCATAAGCGGCATCCTTGTCATTGTCCCAGACTTCGGCAAGAACCGGGTCAGCTTTTGCAGACAACTTCAAAAGCATCTCTACATTTGCAATCTCTTCTCCCGGACGGGGCACCTTATCTATGTCTTCTTTGCGAAACCGGCGATGACGTTCCTTGCCAATGCGGAAAGCCGGCAACCTGCCTTCCTTGGTCAGTTTGTAGATAGTTCTTCTAGATACACACAGGTATTCAGCAGCCTCCTCAACTGTAAACCATTCTTTAGTGATTACCATGAGCATACCTCCACACAAGCTCGTGTTCGTGCCTGATACCATTCTAGCACATGTACGCAAATAAAAGCAATACTGCACATTCCTGACTAAAGTGCAATCCCCTTGAAGCCAAAGCCACTAGCGTCCCGTGGAGAATAGTTGAGACATGACTTCTCGTCGCCAGGAGATACCTCCTTTGCGACCAGAACAGGTGAGAGATTCAAGAGACACGGCAGAGCTGGGCCGCTGAGCGAGTGAACAGGTCTTCCCAAACTACGGACGTTGTGCTACAATAAGAGCGGCTGGGGGGCGGTCTGGCAAGCCAGGGAACGAGTTTCGCCCAACAAATTAGCACAACCATAAATTCCGGGCACCACCTTCAGGAGGTCTTCGTTAAAAAAGGAAAAAGACCATGGATTCAATGAAAGAAGAAGACATCAACCTGGATAGTGATGAGGTAGTGGCTGGAGGCTTACTCAGCGATGAAGCCGGAGTTGAAGACGTCAGCGCCATAGTCGAGGAAGTTGAAGAGAAAGAAGAGGGCGAAGAATTCCTTCCCGAGGAAGCTGAAGAGAGCAAACCTCCGGCATCACCAGGGGAATACGAGGTAATTGACGACTCAATTCGTATGTATCTTCAGGAAGTCGGCAGGGTGGCACTGCTTACAGCTCACGAAGAGAAGGTACTATCCCGGAAGATAGAGCTGGGTAGATACGTAGAAAGGATCGAGTATAACTACTTCAGGAAACACCAGAAATTCCCTTCACCCGTTGACATAGTTAGTCACGTAATTTTCCAATTATCCAAGGGATATCCCGTTGCTCAGATTATTGAGGAGCGTATTGGTATCGAACCCTCCAGCAATGTGGTAGAGACGATCAAGAATCCTGAATTTCGCTCCGCCATCGACGTTGTTATAGATCCATCGCTAATAGCTGCAATCGCTGAGGGGATAGATAAAGGGACCACTGCGGACGAAGAAGCCATAGTAAATCTTTCCATAAACAGTCAACTTTTGCCCCAGCAATTGCTAGAGCTCCTGGCTAGAGATAAAACTTCATGGCGAAAACTAAAAACTCTCCTGAGTAACAACAGGTTCCTGTCTCAACTCGATTCTCATAGCAGTGAGTTCAAAGCTTACTTTGAAAAGGTGGGGACCGAAGCAGAAGCATCAGAAAGGCACCTCACTGAAGCAAACCTGCGCCTGGTGGTTAGCATAGCTAAGAAGCATATTGCACGTGGCATGCCCTTCCTTGATCTTATCCAGGAGGGGAATATTGGCCTCATGCGAGCTATAGAGAAGTTTCAGTATAGAAGAGGCTACAAGTTCAGTACCTATGCCACCTGGTGGATCAGGCAAGGTATCACTCGATCTATAGCTGACCAATCCCGTACCATCCGCGTTCCGGTACACATGGTAGAAGCAATTAACAAGCTATTACGCGCAACACGGCAGTTAGTTCAAGAACTTGGCCGCGAGCCCAGTTATGAGGAAATTGGTGGCCGTCTAGATATGCCGCCAGAAAGAGTAGAAGAAGTCATGGCCGTGTTTTTCCGTCAGCCTATATCGCTGGACATGCCCATCGGCGAAGATGCTGATAGCCGTCTAGGTGACCTTGTCGAAGATCGCGCCAGTTTAGCACCAGCTGAAGCCACTTCACAGCAGCTGCTCAAAGAACAAATAGACAGAGTGCTCGATGAACTTACCGAACGAGAAAAAAGGGTGCTCCAGCTTAGGTTTGGCCTTAGAGACGGACGTGCTCGAACACTGGAAGAGGTGGGCAAAGAATTCAGTGTAACTCGAGAGAGAATACGGCAGATTGAAGGCAAGGCTATACGCAAGTTACGTCATCCCTCCTGCAGTCGAAAGCTCAGGGGCTATTTAGAGTGATTTACCTAAATGGCATGTCAAGCATAGTACTCATCTTTTTAGGCAACTTGCCTTTTTGTCCATAATAAGAGAGTACGCGGGAATTCCAGGGACACCATACCAGTCAGGCCTACTACAAATCAGGCATTATGCCCGCGGGTTATGTGCTCGGAGTGATGCTTCAGCCACCCGCTCATTTCTCCAGTGTCTCTACCGTATCTCCAATGCATCTCCACTGTGTCTCTACCGAATCTCATCTTCGATGCATCTCCACTAACCTCTAGCCTCTAGCCTCCAACCTCCAGCCCCTAGGCTGTTTGGCATTTAGGCATTTGGGCTTCGTTTGTCATTTGAGCTTTCGCATTTGAATTTCGTCTATTAGTCGAGCTCTTCTACTGTCTACTGTCTACCGTCTACCGTCCACTAAGTGACATTTTCCCCTTGTTCGAATAAAGAATTTATGCTAATTTGGAACTCGTGTGCTACTCTGACAAACTAGATCCCGCGGGTGAGGCTCCCCCGGACCCGACTGTAAACCAAACACAGGCTAGGAGAAAGCGCGGTGGCCAGAAAGGCAACGGTAATGCCCGCAAACATGGCTTCTATTCCGGCACCCTTAGCCCTGCCGAAACATCCCAACTGTGGAACATTACCAATCTGGAAGGCGTTGACCCTGAAATAGCGTTCATTCGCACCCCCGTGTCATTCTGAATGAAGCGAAACGGAATGAAGAATCTCTGGAGATCCTTGGCTGTTCTCCCTCTTAGGGTAAGAGGGAGTCAGAGGGAG
>DATBWO010000084.1:0-3331 GCA_036514775.1 Dehalococcoidia bacterium
CCCCGGCTGACCGAATGGCTTATTGAATATAATTTCAACCGCCCGCACCAATCCCTTGACTATCTTCCTCCTGTAGCCTATATTGAAAAGGAACTTGCTAAAATCCGTAGTCCAGTGTTACCCATGTGGTCAGCCAGCACAAATTATTGACAAACTTTTAAATACAAGTTATTATACGGGCTCGTGGTTGTGGTGCTTACCTTTCAGGGAAAATTCTCAAGAAACGTCAGCTTTTTGTTATTCTACCAATCTTTAATATGCTGCCAAATAATAAGGAGGTAATATGGGTGTACCAGTTAAAGAAGAAGTAATCAAGTCCAACTGTCGAGGTTGCCATGGTGGATGCGGTGTTCTTGTTCACGTCAGAGACGGCACTATTATTAAGATTGAAGGTGACCCCGACTTTCCTACCAACCACGGTAGTATGTGCAGCAAGGGCCTCGCCTTCCAACAACTCGTATATCACCCGGATAGAGTCAAGTACCCGCTCAAGCGAGTCGGTAAAAAAGGAGAAGGAAAGTGGCAGCGAATTTCATGGGATGAGGCTTTCGAGACCATTGTCAACAAACTGAAGCAGGTAATAAAGGAAAATGGTGCGGAGTCCATTGTACTGGCACAGGGCACCTCAAGGGAAGGAGAGGCTTTCATGGCGCGATTTGGCAATCTGCTGGGTACGCCTAATGTCATGGCGGCCGGGCATTTCTGTTACCTCACCAGAGTCGGTGCCAGTCTGGTCACCTGCGGTAATCTTCCCATATGCGATTATGATGGCGACCCTAAGTGCGTAGTGGTATGGGGTAGCAATATATTCTGGACCAATCCCGATGAATATACCGGCGAAAACCTGTGCCGGGTATTAGCACAAGGCGCCAAGCTGATTGTAGTTGACCCCAGATTGACTTATGCGTCAAGCCGGGCGGATATCTGGCTGCAGCTCAGGCCAGGAACAGACGCTGCCCTGGCCTTGGGCATGCTCAATGTAATAATCAATGAAAGGCTCTACGATAAAGAGTTCGTGGAAAAATATACCCACGGCTGGGATAAGTTTGTAGAGCGGGTTAACCAATACCCTGTGGAGAAGGTGGCGGAGATTACCTGGGTACCGGCTGATAAAATACGAGAAGCGGCGAGGTTGTTCGCCAAGACGAAGCCGGCTACCATTCAATGGGGAATATCTATTGAGCAGAACATTAATTGCATTGACAGTGACCGCCTTCTCATTGACCTTGTGGCAGTCACTGGTAACCTGGATGTGAAGGGTGGAGGTATGTTTTTCCCGGCGCCTAAAGGGCAAACGATAAGCCAGTTTACCTATCATAAAGAGCTCTCTCCGGAGCAGAACGCCAAGTATATAGCTGGGGAGGCTCACAAGCTCTGCCATATGATAGGTTTGGTACCGGAGAACTATGTCTATAATGCAGTTCTTACCGGCAAACCTTACCCCGTCAGGGCGATTCTACTGCAAGCTTCTAACCCGGTTGTTACCAGGCCCAATGCCAAGATGGTCTATAAGGCATTGAGCCAGGTTGAATTTCTATCGGTGGCTGATTTCTTCCTGACGCCGACGGCGGAACTGGCGGATATCTTCCTGCCAGCGGCTACCTGGCTGGAAGCAGACTACACGGGTGGGTTCTTTTTCCGCTGGGGATACCTATGGCCCAGGAAAAAAATCGTGCAGATTGGCGAATGCAAGTCTGATTTTGAGATATGGAATGAACTAGGAAGAAGGATGGGACAGAAACAGTGGGCTGAGAACTATATCGGTGACCTCGACCAGATATTAGCCCCCGGTGGAGTTACCTGGGCTGACGTCAGGGATAAACCCTACTTGAGAGGCGAGGTGAAATATAGAAAGTATCTGGAGAAGGGTTTCTCCACTCCCACTCGCAAGGTTGAGCTTTACTGCACTATCTTTGAGAAGTGGGGGTATGACCCGCTACCGACATACAAGGAAGTACCGGAGAGCCCGGTAAGCAAACCTGAACTAGCCAAGCAATATCCGTATATCCTGATAACCGGTCCCAGGTCACCTGTCTTCTTCCATTCTGAGCACCGTATGATTCCCTGGCTTCGGGAGTGCCACCCTGACCCCATTATTGAAATGCATCCCGATACAGCGAAAAAACACGGCATTAAGGAAGGCGACTGGGTATATATTGAAAGCCCCAGGGGCAGAATTAAACAGCGGGCCAGGATGAACCCGGGAATTAATCCTCAGGTGGTATGCATCCAGCACGGATGGTGGTTCCCCGAGATAAAAACGCCGGACCATGGCTGGAATCAGTCCGGCAGCAATATCCTTACCGATAATGACCCCAAGACACTCGACATAGCTTTCGGCGCCAGCAACCTGAGGACCCTGCTGTGTAAAATATATCCTGTGAAGCAAGAGGAGGCAAAATAATGATTAAAGAATATAAACGCGTAACCTATGCTGACAATTGTATGGGTTGTTTTGCCTGTGAAGTGGCCTGCAAGCAGGAGCATGGTTTTCCAGTAGGCCCGAGGTGGATAAGAGTCTATCCCGATATAAGAGAGACGGGCGGGAAGTGGCGGTTCACTTATAACGTCATCGAGTGCCATCGTGCAGCTACTCCTCCATGTACTGCTGCCTGTCCGGGCGGGTTAAACGTCTGGAGGTATGTACAGCTTACTGCTGTCGGCAGATTTGAGGAAGCGCTGGAAACGATAAGACAAACCACGGCTTTTGCCGGAGTCCTCGGTTATGTCTGCACCAGACCCTGTGAGTCAAGTTGCGAACGAGGCAATATCGATATACCGATAGGTATCCGTTCTATAAAAGCGTTCCTGGCTGACTATGAGATGAAGTCGGGTCGGAAGAAGACAAAGGCAGTCAGAAAGACAAAGAAAGATAAGGTAGCCATTGTCGGGGCGGGGCCGGCAGGGCTTTCTTGTGCTTATGACCTCATAAGAATGGGGTACCCAGTTACTGTGTTTGAGGCTAGCTCGAAAGCCGGTGGGCTCATGCGCTGGGGTATCCCTGAGTTCAGATTGCCCAGGAAACTAGTATACGATGAGATAAGCCACATTGAAGAACTGGGAGTAGAGATAAAGACAAACACTGCTGTGAAGGATCTGGATGACCTCTTCAAACAGGGATACAAGGCAATATATCTGGCTACTGGTTGCCCGGTGAACCTGAAACTTGGCATTCCCAATGAGGACGCCGAGGGTATAATCTATGTCCTCGACTTCCTGAAGCAGGTAAGTTCCGGGGCTGATGTCAAGCTGGGCAAGCGCGTAGCGGTTATCGGGGGTGGCAATGCAGCTATAGATGCGGCAAGAGTCGCTAAGCGTCAGGGTGCGAAGG
>DATBWO010000085.1:0-4083 GCA_036514775.1 Dehalococcoidia bacterium
AACTAAAACAGGACCGGTTACCACGCCATGGATAACCAAGCCGATCAGGATGAAGAAACCAGCTATGAATAGGCCTACTGAAATCGGGCTCTCTCCTATTCTATCCCGTTCATGAATGGGTGGAGTGAGTGCGTCCAACACCCTGATCCCAAGCCAGGCCAGCAAAGCACAAATGAATGTCCAGATTATGACTCTAGCTACCCAGAGTAGTACAATTGCATAGAAAGGAGTGACGGGACCTATCTCATTCATAAGTTTACCCTTCTTAGCAGAATCTGTTGTCAGACAGCGCTATAAGCATACCTTAAATATAAGCCTTTTGAGAACTTCATTAACGTTGTTAGGGGATTGAACCTTATGTAGCCATACTCATTGAATTTTTACGATCCCACACAGACTTAAATTCCCCACTTTCAATCATGGGCAGTAGCATATCCACTACACTGACATGGTACTTTGTTCCCCTCCCGTCTGTGAGTTCTTTTAGAATATCCGTCGTGGTCTTTGCTGGCCGATAAGGACGATGGGAACTCATGGCTTCCACTACATCGCAGACAGCAAGAATGCTGACTTCCAGACTTAGCTTATCCCCGGTGATGCCGTTAGGATAACCTGAGCCATCTAACCGTTCGTGGTGTTGCAGGGCTGCGTCGGCTACTGGCCAGGGAAGATTTGCATCCTTCAATATGCTATAACCTTGTGTAGTATGGGCACGGATAAGAGCCCATTCCTCTTCAGCTAGTTCACCCGGCTTGGTAAGAATACTCGTCGGGATGGAAATCTTGCCGATGTCGTGGAGTAATCCGTTGAGGTAGAGCCTCTCAACTATATCCTCAGCCAAACCCATATTCTCACCTACAAGACGAGCCAGTTCAGCTACTCTTTGCTGATGCCCCGCCGTATAGGGGTCACAAGATTCAATCACACGAGAAAGGGTTTTGGCCAGGTTGATAAAAGAACTCTTCAGTTGGTCTGCTGTTTTATTGCGCTCGGCGATGTCCCTGTAAAACCCTTGAAATCCTACGATGTTGGCTTTTCTCTTGATGAAATCTAAATACTGCTCTATCAGTATCCTTCTGCCATCTGTCCTGAGAATTTCCTGCACTACGCTAGATACAGGTTCATCTGCACTCAGCATCTTCTCTACTTGTTTGGCAAGATATTCCCTATGTTCTGGGCGGAAAATGTTTCTGGGCTTCATCTCGGTTAATTCTTTCAGACAGTAGCTGCACAGTTTCTCACGCATCTGATTACTCACCGCAATATCGTCTTTGATGTCAGCGGAAAAAACTACTTCCAAGGAATTTGCAAAGAGATTGCAATAACGTTCTGCACTTTCCATTAGTGCCTGCTCTATTTGTTTATGCTCGGTGATGTTCCTCCCGATGGCAAGTCCCACAAGTTGGCCGTTTTGTTGCCCGATGGATAAAGACAATTCAGCGAGGAAGGTAGAGCCATCTTTCCTCGATACTTCACCTTCGATGACCCATGTTTCCCTGAAATTTCCGCTCAGAAAAGCCCTCAGTTCTTTTGTGTAGTCCTCTCTGTGTTTCTCCGGCATCAAGTTGGTTACTGGCTGGCCCAGTATCTCTTCGGTTGAGTAGCCGAAAATTTGCTCTGCACCTTTATTCCAGAATATTATTGTTCCTTCGCAATTCATCCCCAGTACAGCATCCCGGGAGGATGCTACGAGGGCACTGTATATCTCTCCACTTTTAGGTGGCGCTTCTAACTCTTTGTGCGGTGGTTCTTTTTCTTTCATGAGCACTTTTTCTTCTTACCATCATACCTGCTTCCTTCCCTGCCGCGGCTAAAAGATAAAGCTCCAATCATAACCAAATATAGTCAACTATATCAAACACATCAATAAATTTGCAATAGGGATTTGGTTGTGGAGATGGGGACTTTAGTCCGGCTTAAACGTCTACGCTAATCTGAGTAATTGGGCATATGCTAGGAAGGTGTCACAATCCTAGCTCTGCAGCGATTCCTTTCATGGCTTCGATTCCCAGACTGATGAACTCTTCCAGCTCCAGTCCGGTTCCCTGACACTGAACCACTTGCTCCCGATTAACTCCAGCAGCGAAGCTTTTTTCGCGGAATCGTTTCATTACCGATTTAGTGGTCAATCCACTTAGTTTATCGGGGTGAACCAGAGCAGCGGCAGTGATAAGCCCGCTCAAGGGGTCTGCACAAAAAAGGGCCTTGTCCAATTTCGTTTCTCGGGGAATGCCATGAGCTTCGTTATGACACAAAATAGCATGGGTTATAGTCTCACTGGCTCCCAGCTCTTGGGCGATGTCGGCGCTCAATTTGCTATGGCTACTCATATCACCCTCAACCAGTTCCATATCTATATCGTGAATGAGCCCGGTAATGCCCCACTCTTCTTCATCCTCCCCCAACTTTTTAGCCAAAGCCCGCATAATAGCCTCGGTAGCTAACATATGCTTAATCATATTCTTATCCTGGACATTGTCATGGATAGAATCAAGAATTTCGTCCCTGTTGAGCTTTGATGTCATGTCAATACCTTTTCCCCCTGCGTTAATAATATACCACGTAGATACTGCCCAGTGGAAGAGGCATCGTTTTGGGTTAATTCCTCAGGCGTGCCGGCATCCACAAGGTAGCCACCCTCATCACCAGCTCCGGGACCGAGGTCAATGACCCAATCGGCGTTTTTGACCACATCCAGATGATGCTCAATGACAATTACCGTGTTTCCGTAATCCACCAGGCGCTGTAGTACCTTTAGGAGGCAAGAAATATCCGAGAAAGAAAGGCCGGTGGTGGGCTCATCCAGTATATAAAGCGTTTTGCCTGTGGAGCGGCGGGATAGCTCAGTAGCTAATTTTACTCGCTGGGCTTCGCCTCCAGAAAGAGTCGGCGCTGGCTGCCCCAGGCAAATATACCCTAAACCTACATCTCGGAGGGTTTCCAGCTTGTTTTTGATTTTAGAGAAGTGGTCAAAGAAGAGCAAAGCTTCGTCTACCGTCATATCCAGGATTTCGGCGATGTTTTTCCCTTTAAAGTGAATTTCTAGAGCTTCACGGTTATATCTTTTCCCTTTACATACCTCGCAGGGGACGGTGACATTGGGCAAAAATTGCATCTCAATTTGAACATAGCCTGCCCCCTGACAGGCTTCGCATCTTCCTCCTTTTACGTTGAAGGAAAAGCGCCCCTGGGGATAACCACGCACTTTGGCTTCAGGAACAGCGGCGAAAAGTTCTCGAATAGGAGTGAATGTCCCGGTATAAGTAGCCGGGTTGCTTCTCGGGGTGCGACCAATCGGTGATTGGTCGATGTTAACTACCTTATCAATGTACTCAGTGCCCAGAATACCGTCACACTCGCCTGGTCTCTCCTTAGCCCGGTAGAAGAGGCGGGCCAGTCTTTTATACAAGACTTCGTTAATGAGAGAGCTTTTACCACTTCCTGAAACACCAGTGACGCCAATAAACTTGCCCAGGGGGATATGGACATCGATGCTTTTCAAGTTATTCTCCCGGGCACCTTTGATCACTATCTCTTTTCCCGAGCCGGAGCGACGCTCAGGTGGCAGGGGAATTTGTTTTGTTCTACTAAGGTACTGTCCCGTTATTGACTGAGGGCAAGCCATTATGTCCTGAAGTGTCCCTGTGGCAACAATTTCTCCACCGTGTTTACCAGCCCCAGGCCCCATATCGATAATGTAGTCGGCAGCTCTCATCATAGCTTCATCGTGCTCCACGATGATTATAGTATTATCCAGGTCTCTGAGGCGCTTCAGCGTAGCTATAAGCCGGGAATCATCGGCAGGATGCAAACCGACTGTGGGCTCGTCGCAAATATAAAGGACACCGCTAAGCCCGCTGCCAATCTGGGTAGCCAGACGAATCCTCTGGGATTCACCACCGCTCAATGTCGCTGAAGGACGGTCCAAAGTTAAGTAGCTCAGGCCTATATCTCTGAGAAAGCCCAGCCGGGCCTGAATCTCTTTGATAATTTGCTTAGCTATGGCAAGTTCCCGGGGACTGATTTTGCCGCCTAGCTGCTCCACCCAATTTAAAGCCTCTGTGACAGGCAGTGCGGTAACAT
>DATBWO010000086.1:0-2300 GCA_036514775.1 Dehalococcoidia bacterium
ATAAGGAAATTGTCGAGGTATTCAAGGATACTGATTTTGTTCTGAGTACCGACCGGCTTAACCGGATCATGCGTATTCTGACTATTGTTGCTACTGTCACCTTACCTTTTGTGGTGGTTTCCAGTATTTATGGTATGAATATTAGCATGCCAGGTTCGGTGAACAGTGGTAGCTGGCTATCTTTTATAGTTATTATGCTGTTTACTTTCTTGGTTACCGGCATTATGCTCTATTACTTCCGTCGCCGGCGCTGGATTTAGGTTTATAATGAAAGTCTCCCACCGGTTTGTCATTATTACGGCTTTTTTCGTTACCTGTCTCATTACGGCTAACATCATCGCCGTAAAGGTGGTCGGTTTTGGCTTTGTTATCGTGCCGGCGGCCATCTTTGTCTTCCCTTTTAGTTACATCTTTGGGGATGTCCTCACCGAGGTCTATGGTTACCGCTTGGCGAGGAGAGTCATCTGGCTTGGTTTTCTAGCCAACCTGATTTTCGTCGTTTTTGCCTGGATAGGTCAGATTTTGCCGGCAGCTCCCTTCTGGGACGGGCAGGCGGCTTATGAAAGAATCCTGGGCTACACGCCAAGGCTGCTGGTTGCCTCTTTCTGCGGTTATCTGGTTGGCGAGTTCGTTAACTCATTCATCCTGGCCAAGATGAAGATTATGACCCGGGGGCGGTGGCTATGGAGCCGGACTATCTCCTCTACAATAGTGGGGGAGGGGCTGGATACAGCTATTTTTATCGTCCTAGCTTTTGCCGGCACTCCTGTATTTACACCTTTATTGATTCTCTATCACTGGCTGGGTAAAGTGCTTGTTGAAGTGGTGGCTACACCGCTGACCTATCTCGTGGTGAACTACCTGAAGAAAAAAGAGACGCTCGATACATACGATTACGAGACGAAGTTTACCCCCTTCTCGTCCAAGGTGGATTGACATAAACTATGAAATTCATCGTTGACCACAATGTTGGTAAGTTGGTTAAGTGGTTAAGGATGATGGGTTATGACACCCTCTTCTTCACTGGCGATGATGACTGGCAGATGGTGATGACTGCCCTGAATGAAGGGAGGGTGATACTGACCCGTGATACCCAGATTATGAACAGAGGTGTTGTGGCCAGCGGCAGGTTGAAAGCCATTCTCATTCAAAGCGATGAACCAGAGCGGCAGATTCAGCAAGTTGTAAGAAATTTGAACCTGGACACTCAGTCCGGATTATTCTCCCTTTGCCTGGAGTGCAACCAACCCTTGGAAGAAAGAACAAAGGAGCAGGTGGGGGGACGGGTGCCTCCATATGTTTATAAGACCCAAGACAGATATGTTGAATGCCCGAACTGCCACCGTATCTACTGGAAGGGAACGCACTGGGTTGCTATGCTTGGGAAATTGGAAAAGCTCAAGCAGGACTGAATCGCGTCGTTCACCCTGAGCTTGTCGAAGGGTGACTCTTTTTTGTTTCAGGCGCCGCTCATGGTTCGACAGGCTCACCACGAGCGGCAGTTGTTAACCACGGACGGGCTAAGAATAACTCTTTCTCATCTTGACCCACGCTCCTCTTGTTGCTACACTTGGCAATAGATGCTATTTCGATTGTGTCAAGATGAAGAAAAAAGCCGCCGCTGAGACTATCACTGTCGAATGGGTAAGGTCCGTTCTCCCCAGGCGTCCGCTCGAAGCCAATAAGGGGACTTTCGGCAGGGTTCTGCTCGTCGCCGGCTCAATCAATTATATCGGGGCGGCCTATCTTGCCTGCAGCGGGGCTATCAGGGTGGGGGCTGGACTGGTAACCCTGGCCACCCCCGCCAGCCTGCTGCCAATATTGGCTTCCAAGCTAACCGAGGTAACCTATCTGCCCTTGCCCGAATCCAGCCCCGGCGTTCTTTCCACCAGAGCTGCCAGGCAGGTGAAACAGGAGCTCGCTGATTATAATGTACTCTTGATTGGCTGCGGACTTGGGCAGCGCCCGGCGACGGTCGGCTTAATCAAATCCGTATTGCTCGGAGAGGCTGCAAAACTACCCCCGACAGTACTTGATGCCGATGGTCTTAATGCTCTGGCAGGCATCCCGGACTGGTGGCGGAAGCTAACTGATAATGTTATACTAACTCCACATCCTGGTGAAATGGCCAGGCTGGCTGCGGTGTCTGTAGAAAAAGTGCAATCAGACAGGGCAGGCATAGCTAAAAAGATGGCTGAGAAGTGGCATAAGACGATTGTTCTGAAAGGAGCCTATACCGTTATTGCTACCCCTGATGGACAGGCTAAAATTAATAATGTAGCCAACCCCGGGCTGGCGAC
>DATBWO010000087.1:0-5891 GCA_036514775.1 Dehalococcoidia bacterium
GCAGCCCACCAGTTGGCAAAAAAACAAGGGCTTAAATTACCCGTTATCAACCTTATTTACAGGATTCTTTTCGAAGGCTTGCCCCCGGGCCGAGCATTGACCGAGTTCAGGGAACTAGCAGCAAACCATCACTGCTCTCCGGATTAGACGTCTGGAGGTGGTTCAGTCCGAGGTAATACCTTAGCCAATTCTTCAAAAAGACGACGCTGGTTTTTATCCAGATGTTGTGGAGTTGTTATGACTACTTTGACGAGCAGGTCTCCTCTTCCCTTGCCATCAATATAAGGGATCCCCTTACCTTTACAGCGAAAAGTTTTCCCATTTTGAGTTCCTGCCGGTATTTTTAAATCTACCTTTCCATCTAATGAGGGCACTCTCACCTCATCGCCCAAGGCAGCTTGAGTAAAATTGATGGGTAACTCGTAAAGAATGTCACTGCCATCTCTATGGAATAAATTGTGTGGCGTTACTGAAAAGGCGATATAAAGGTCGCCGGCGGGGCCTCCGTACAAGCCAGCGCTCCCCTCGCCGTCCAGGCGTAATCGATATCCTTCATCCACACCAGCCGGAATATTAACCCTTATTTTGCGCTTCACCTTTATTCTTCCCCTGCCCTGGCATTGAGAACAAGGGTTGTTTATTACAGTGCCACCGCCTCTACAGCGGGAGCAAGTGGTGGTGCTAGTGTAGCGCCCAAAAATGCTTTGCTGAATCCTTCTCACTTGCCCTGTGCCGCGACATTCAGGGCAAGTCTCGGGATTTGTTCCTGGTTCGCTGCCAGTGCCATGACAGGAAGGGCAGAACTCGATGCGTTGTATTTCAATTTCTGTACTACAGCCGAATACCGCCTCCTTAAAAGAAAGAGTAAGGTGACTTTGTAAGCTGTCTCCCTTCTGGGGAACACGTCGAGCAGTCTGCCCAAAAATAGTGCCAAAACCATCCCAGAAGGATTCAAAAATATCTCCCAGCCCACCAAAGCCAAAATCAGGGAAGCCTCCCTCAACATCTACTCGGCCATAGCGATCGTACATACGCCTTTTCTCAGGGTCGGAGAGGACCTGGTAGGCCGAGTTTATTTCTTTGAATTTTTCCTCGGCTCCTGGCTCTCTATTGCGATCGGGATGGTATAGTTTCGCTAACTTGCGAAACGCCCTCTTAATTTCCTCATCACTGGCGTTCCGAGGCACTCCCAGCACTTCATAATAATCTTGTTTTATCGCCATAACCTTTAAGTATAACTCTTAAATGACTATACCGACAACTCTTACGATAGAGATTGGTTGGCAACCTATCCACTGCCCCCTTCCCTTATCAAGGGAGGGGGGAGTATAGGTGTGAGAGGGGCTACTCCACTCTCTATAATCTCTTCCCTAAGCCCTTCAGAAGGGGAGAGGGATAAAGGGTGAAGGGTTGGTGAACAACATAACCTGGTGAGGTGGCAAATATTCGACGTCTTAAGAAGTGATATAATCACAAAGTTGTGAAACAGCAGATCGAAGAAGTCCTTCGTCATCACAAGAAAAAGAAAATCACCGGCGAAAACCTTAAAGCTTCGGCAGTGCTTATACCTCTTTTTTATAACCAGGGGCAATATCATGTCCTGTTTACCGAAAGGAGCGATGAAGTCAACTTTCATAAAGGGCAGGTCTGCTTTCCCGGGGGGACTAGGGAGCCATCCGATTCCAGCCTACTCCAAACTGCCCTCAGAGAGGGTGAAGAAGAGATAGGGTTAAAGGCTAAGGATGTGGAAATCTTAGGAGAGTTTGACGATAACGTGACACTCACCAGCAATTATGTTATTTCGCCTTTTGTCGCCTTCATACCCCACCCTTACCCGCTCAGGGCCGATAGTAGAGAAATCAAAGAAATTTTTTCCGTCCCCCTGTCATTCTTGATGGATGAAGCCAATTTCAAGCAAGATTCTTACGAATATGAAGGGCATATCATCTGGGGGGCTACCGCCAGGATTTTAAGACAGTTCGTCGATTTGTTGAGGGCTAAGAGTGGGGCCCGGCAATAGTCATTTCTTCTCTTTAGCCTTGACTTTAATTGCTTTAGGCTTTACCTCTTCAGCTTTGGGTATGGTCAGAGTCAGAACGCCATCCTCCATCGTGGCCTCAGCCTTGTCTGTCTTAAGCCCGCTGGGGAGAACGACACTGCGGGAAAAGGAACCATAGCGTCTCTCTTGGTATAGGTAGTCCTCTTTCTTGATCTCCTCTTCTGTTTTGCTCTCTCCCCTGATGGTCAAGGTTTCGCCAGTGATGTCGATGCTGACATCCTCCGGCTTCAACCCGGCTAAAATTGCCTTAACCACCACTTCGCTGGGTGTCTGGTAGACATCCAGGGCTGGCGCAGCTAGTTCACCGAAGGCGCTTAAAGCACGAGAGGGGCGAATAAAGCTGTCCTCAAACAGCCTGTCCATTGCCTGTCTCAGGCTCATAAGTTCTGTAAAAGGTTGCCATCTTTCTATAGCCATTTATCTCACCTCCTTCTTTTAGTTCGTTACTGAGCCCCACTCTCAGTTTAGGCAATATTATAAGAAAGTTAAATGACTTTGTCAAGTTTTTTCAAAACATTTGACAAAAAAATTAAATAGTTTTATAATCAAGGCAAAATCATTGGAGAAGAGCGATGGCAGGTAAGGACTACTACCAGATTCTGGGTGTAAGTAGGAATGCTTCAGAAAAGGAAATCAAGCAGGCCTACCGCCGTTTGGCTCGCAAGCACCATCCTGACCTTAACCCCGGCGACAAATCGGCTGAGGCTAAATTTAAGGAAATAAACGCGGCTTATGAGGTCCTCTCGAATCCTGAAAAGCGTAAGAAGTATGACCAATTCGGCGAACAATGGGAATATGCTGAGCAATTTGCTAAATCCGGGGGGCAAGAGAGAGTTAAATGGGATTTTGGCAGAGGCGGTAGAACCTTCGAATACGGTGACCTCAGCGACTTTGACGGCATTTTCTCAAGTTTGTTCGGCGGTTCTGGTATAGGCTCCCGGACGAGGCGCGGACCACAACTTGGTCAGGATATAGAGTCTCTGATTGAGGTAAGCCTTGAGGAGGCTTATCATGGCTCTACTCGTGTTATACAGCTTCAGACCGTGGAGCCCTGTACAGCTTGTGGCGGCACGGGCAGAGTGGGCAATCGAGTCTGTACTATGTGCAACGGTGCCGGTGGGAAAGTAATTCCCAAGCAGTTGGAGGTTAAGATTCCCGCGGGAGTTAGAGATGGCTCGAGGATTCGTATAGCCGGGGAAGGCGGGCCTGGCCTTGCCGGGGGCAGCAAAGGCGACCTCTATCTCATAGCGAAGGTTCTGCCCCATAAACTCTTTGAGCGCAAAGGAGACGACCTCTACACTGAAGTCTCAGTGCCTTTAGCCACCGCCATGCTGGGTGGCGAGGTCAGATTGCCCACTTTGAATGGCAATCTATCTCTTAAAATTCCAGCGGAGACACAGAACGGCAGGGTTTTCCGCATGGCTGGGAAGGGCATGCCCCACTTGGGCAATGCCAATTACGGCAATATGTTCGCCAAGGTAAAAGTGGTCCTACCCACTAATTTAACCAAGGAAGAGAGGCAGCTATTTGAGAGATTGAGGTCTCTGCGACCCGCATAAAGTGAGGTGCCACGATGATGAATCGGGAATCCAAACCAAGATACGTAATAAGCATAGCCGCCAGGATGATAGGCATAGAAGCTCACACGTTGCGGTATTATGAAAGGCTGGGGTTGGTACAGCCAGAGCGTTCCAGTGGCAATATTCGTCTCTATTCGGAGGAAGACGTTGACCGCTTGCGCTACATTAAGGCTCTGATGAGTGATTGTGGCGTTAATTTGGCCGGGGTAGAGGTGGCGTTGAGGTTGATGCAGAGGATGAAAGACATGCAACACCAGCTTGAGCAAATGGAGAGAAAAATTAAGAAAGTTGCCGAAGCTGAAATAGAAGACATAATAGAGGACATAATAGAAGACGCAGAATGGAAGGAGGTTTAGAAGCCATTTAACAACTCGCTTGTCATTCTGAGCCCTTCGCCGTGTGTCATTCTGAGGGAGCGAAGCGACCGAAGAATCTCGCTCAGGATAGACTCCACGAAGAATCTAGATCCTTCCCCTTCGTTTCACTCAGGGTCAGGGTGACAAAATGAACAATCAGGAGGTATAGAAAGTTGAGACCGGAGAGATTTACTGAGCAGGCACAAGAGGTTCTAGCAGCTTCACAAGAGTTGCTTCGTCGCTATCGCCATAACCAGTGGGATGTGGAGCATATTCTATTGGCCTTACTGGAGCAGGAAAAGGGGATAACTGGGGACATATTACAGATGCTAGGCGTGGATATTGATGCGGTTAAAAAGCGGGTAGGAGCAACACTTGAAGGTTTCCCCAAGGTAGCCTACGAAGCGGGGCAAATTTATGCTACTCCGCGAGTTGCTGCTCTTCTCGAAAATGCTAACCGCGAAGCTGATAGGCTCAAGGATGAGTTTGTCAGCACTGAGCATTTGCTTATTGCTATTGCCGGGGAAACCAGAGGTGAGGCCGCAACAATTCTAGCTGAATCTGGCGTTACCCAGGAAAAGATTTATCAAGCCTTGCAGAAAATTCGCGGCGGTCATCGAGTTACCGACCGTCAAGCGGAAAGCAAATACCGCTCCCTGGAAAAATACGGGCATGACCTCACGGAACTAGCTCGTCAGGGCAAACTCGACCCTGTAATCGGACGGGAAAACGAAATCAAACGTGTGATACAGATACTTTCCCGGCGCACCAAGAACAATCCCGTGATTATTGGCGACGCCGGCGTGGGCAAGACGGCTATTGCTGAGGGATTAGCGCAGAAGATTGCTGCTGAAGATGTTCCCGATTCTCTGAAAGGGAAAAAGGTGGTGGCTTTAGACATGGGAGCACTGGTGGCGGGAAGCAAATTCCGCGGGGAGTTTGAGGAAAGGTTGAAGGCAGTTTTAGATGAAGTCCGGCAGGCAGCCGGTGAAGTTATCATGTTCATTGACGAGCTTCACACCGTGGTGGGGGCTGGGGCTGCCGAAGGAGCAATCGACGCCAGTAATATGCTGAAGCCGGCACTGTCTCGCGGCGAGATTCAATGTATCGGGGCTACTACATTGGATGAATATCGAAAGCACGTGGAGAAGGATAAAGCCTTGGAGAGACGTTTCAGCCCTGTTTATCTCGATGAACCCAGCGTAGAAGCCACCGTAGAGATGCTCCGGGGACTTCGCCCCAGATATGAAGCGCATCACAAAATAAAGATCGAGGATTCCGCCCTGGTAGCTGCTGCCAAGCTGAGCCAGAGATATATATCCGATAGGTTCTTGCCTGACAAGGCAATCGACTTGATTGACGAAGCAGCTAGCAAGTTACGCCTTGATATGGAAAGCGCTCCCGAGGAAGTTAAAACTCTGGACCGGAAAATAAAACACCTGCGTGACGAAGAGGAGGCTGCTTCTCAACGGCGAGACTATCAGAAAGCTACCGAATTGAAGGCGGAAAGGTTGCGCTTGGAACAAGAGTACAACCAAGCCAAACTAAAGTGGCAGAAGGATAAGAAAATTGACAGTGTTGTAGATGAAGAGGATATCGCCGGACTGGTTGCCCAGTGGACTGGCATACCCGTTTCCCGAATGATGGAAATGGAAACCGATAAGTTGGTCCACATGGAGGAAAGGATTCACCAGAGGATAGTGGACCAGGAAGAGGCAGTGGCTGCTGTTTCCGAGGCTATCAAGCGAGGCCGAGCCGGCCTCAAGGACCCCAAACGCCCTATTGGCAGTTTCATTTTCCTTGGCCCTACCGGTGTGGGAAAGACCGAGCTGGCTCGAGCTTTAGCCGAGTTTCTCTTCGATGATGAAGAGACCATGATAAGACTGGACATGTCGG
>DATBWO010000088.1:0-5820 GCA_036514775.1 Dehalococcoidia bacterium
CTCCCCGGCAGCCGGAAGACCTTAATAGTAGCTGGGTTATGCCTCTTGGCCCTCTTCGGCGGCGGGCTTCGCTTCCCATCAAGCTTGCCTCCAGCAGACGAGCATTCCTTCCGCTTTTACAACGACATGGGAATTGTAGAGATTCAAGGTATGGTGGCAGAGGAGCCTGACATTCGGGATAGATATTGCCTGCTGACATTTTCCGCCAATGAAGTGACCGTGAATGGCGAAAAGGAAGAAGTATCGGGAACCGCCTTAATTCAAGTGCACCGATATCCCACCTACCATTATGGGGATGTGCTCAGGATAACTGGCGAGCTAGAGACCCCATCCCAATCTGGAGATTTTGACTACAAAAGCTATCTGAAACGCCAGGGAATTTATTCGGTCATCTATTATCCCGGGGTAGAAGTGCTTGACCTTGGCCAGGGCTTGAAACCTTTGCAGTGGATTTACTCTCTGAGGGAACGGCTCTCCACTTCCTTAGCCAGAGCCCTGCCCGAGCCCCAAGGTTCGCTGGCTCAGGGTATTTTGCTGGGCTTGAGAGGCAACATACCTGATTCTATCAATGAAGCCTTTTCCAGGACGGGGACAGCGCATATATTAGCCATCTCGGGCTTGAATATCAGCATCGTCATTGCCATGTTCCTCAGCTTGGGCATCCTAGTCTTTGGCAGGCAGCGTTCCATATATATCTGGCTGGCCCTCGTGGCTACATGGCTTTATACCCTGCTCGCCGGGATGAATCCGCCGGTAATTCGGGCGGCAATCATGGGAAGCCTGTTTTTAATAGCTGTATATCTGGGGCGGCAGGGAAGCGCCATCATTGCCCTGGCTTTCGCCGCCGCGGTGATGGTGGGAATCCAACCGCATGTCTTGTGGAGCGTCTCTTTTCAGCTCAGCTTTTTGGCCATGGCCGGGCTTGTTTTCTTTTATCCTTATTTTCAGACTTGGGGAAGGAAAGGCGTTGCTTCCTTGTTTGGAGCTAGGGAAAGGATTGTGGCTACAGGTAATCTGATAACTGACGGCTTTGCCGCAACTCTGGCGGCTATCGTAGCAGTTGGGCCGCTTATAGCTTATAACTTCGGCGTAGTCTCTTTAGTCAGCCCGCCGGCAACCTTGCTCTCTTTGCCTGCTTTGCCTGCTATCATAGTCACAGCAGCGTTAGTCGCTTTCACGGGACTCCTCGCCCCACTCATGGCTCAAATACTCGGCTGGCTGGCCTGGCTTTTTCTTAGCTATTTCCTTTCGGTGGTTCAGGGCTTCGATGCCTTGCCACATTCTTCAGTGACGGTGAGCACTGTTTCCGCCTGGCATGTCTGGGGGTACTATGCTATATTGGCGGGAGTTATAGCATCCCTAAACCACAGAAAACAGTTGGCTGATTTCTTTTCCAGGCTGACTTCGGGAATCAGGAAAGTCGCTGAAGGCATTCCCAAACCTCGCCTCGGCTTTTCTCCGAAATGGCTTATCCTTCCCCTTTTGGTAGTAGCTATCCTGGTGTGGTCTGTGGCTCTGACCATGCCTGATGACAGGCTTCATGTGAGTTTTCTTGATGTAGGACAGGGAGATGCCATCCTGATTCAGACACCCAATGGCCAGGACATACTCATTGATGGCGGCCCTGACCCCCAGAAAATTAATCTGGAGCTGAGCGAGAAGCTTCCCTTCTGGGATAGGACGATAGACCTCATGGTTTGTACTCAACCTCACGCTGACCATGTCACAGGTCTGGTAGATGTTCTTCAGAGATACAAAGTGAAGCAGGTGCTTGAGCCTGGGGTATCTTACAACTCCACTATCTATCAGGAATGGCTCAGGCTTGTTGAAGACGAAGAAATCGAATATAACATAGCCCGCGTTGGACAGGAGATTGATTTGGGCAACGGAATCGAGATGGAAGTACTGAATCCGCCGGAAAGTCTGTGGGAAGGGACCAGCGACGATGTGGACAACAATGGGGTAGTGATGAGGCTGAGTTGGGACAAAGTCAGTTTTCTGTTTACTGCCGACATCAGAGAAGATGTTGAATTCGAGCTTATCGGGCAGCGAGCCAATTTGAAAAGCACTGTGCTTAAGGTAGCCCATCATGGCAGCCAGACCTCCACCACCTCGCAGTTTCTGGCCGCGGTCGCCCCTGAAGTGGCGGTGATTTCAGTGGGAGAAGACAACCCATTCGGTCATCCCAGCCCTGAGGTGATGGAGAGACTGATTGGCAGGCTGGGCGAGGAAAACGTTTATCGAACAGATGAAGATGGCACCGTCGAGTTCATTACCGATGGGGAGAGGTTGTGGGTGAAGGCAGACAGCTAGAGAATTTATTCGGTAGCCAGGCTTTTACAATGGGAGGCTTCCTGCCGCAGCAGGACACCATGCAGAGTTGCTCCTGGCTCTCCTCTTGCCGAGGTGCACCTTTCTGCTTTGCCCCGTGAAGCGACAACCAAGCCGCCGGGATAGCCCGTCACAGGGACTATGACGAACCCCTGCCTTAGACCAGAATCTTCCCGTCCTTGAGGAAGAGAGTCCCATCTACACGGACTTCTCCGCCGTCGCGGAGGTCGCAGACCATATCCCAATGGATGGCGGACTTGTTCTTGCTCCCTGTCTCGAGATAACCCTTCCCCAGGGCCAGATGTATCGTCCCGCCGATCTTCTCATCGAAGAGGATGTTCTTGGTGAACCGCTGTATCCCGGAATTGGTCCCGAAGGCGAACTCGCCCACATAGCGTGCCCCTTTGTCGGTCTCCAGCATCTGCAACAGGAACTGCTCGTTCTTGGCCGCTGTAGCCTTGATGACTTTCCCGTCCTTGAACTGGAGCCGGACATCCTCAACCTCGCGACCATAAGCGCAGGCAGGATAAGTGTATCTGATATGCCCATTCACGCTGTCTTCGATGGGGCCGGTGAATATCTCCCCATCGGGAAAGTTCTCATGCCCGTCGCAGTTCTCCCACCTCCGGCCTGTGACCTCGAGCTTGAGGTCGGTATCCGGGCCAACGACATGGATTTCCCTGGCCTTGTTCAACCAATCAACGAGACGCTGCTGCTCTTTAGAGATTTTCTTCCAGGCCTTGATGGGATCAGGCTCATGGACCAGGCAAGCCTTATAGACGAAATCCTCGAACTCGCGGAGCGACATCTCCGCATCCTGAGCGAAGGCCTGGGTCGGATAGAGGGTCCCGGTCCAGCGCAGTTCTTTTTTAGCCGCCCGCTCGAGCAATCGGTCGGACAGAGGGCGCATCGCCACTGCCCGGCGAGACTGCTTGGCAGGGTCAGTATTGGTGAGCCGCTTAGTGTTCGCATCCGTCCATATCCCGATGTTTGCGTCAATTTGCTCAATGACATCCCTCATAAATGGCGGGACATAATCAATCTGGGCATCGCTGGCATAGGTGTACAAAAGCTCCTCTGCCTCTTCCAACTCAACCCGTAGAAAAGGGTGAGCACCGCGCTCCAGCACCTTTTGATAGACAGCCAAAATCAACGGCGCGCTCTCAGGGCCACCGGTGATGCGGACCAGTTGGTTTGGTCGCACTTCTACAGAATAATCGACCAGAATCTTAGCTACAGTTTCGACTCTTGGGTCTGCCATTTCGTCTCCTCTGATGTGGTAATCGTAGAATGTATGAGCAGTCTAGCAAGCACAGTCCAGAGGAGTCAAATAGCCAACGACGTAGCGATAGTCAAGGCACATCGCACAGATAAGGACGGCACCATCGAGTTCATTACCGATGGGAGAAGCTGTGGCTAAGATTTACAAGGAATGAAGAGTTGTAACCCTCCCTGACCACATCCGCTACTCATGCAGGTGAGATGTATTGCGATGGTAGAAGTAGGCAGGGTTCCAACCACGAACGGCGCCTAGCTTTCTCCTGAATTCCGTCGGCAGCCCGAGATATGAGATAAATATCCATAGATAATAGACTCGCCGCAGCAGCGCGGCGGCGAAACCATCGAAGACACGCTCCCCTAACTGAGCCAACACCAGATTCCTGCCCATATATATTAGCTGCCCCTTGAACTTGTAAAAGAAGGGATGCTGGTTTTGACCTCGCATGGCACGGACGATGTTCCTGGCACAGACCGGGCCCTGTCGCTGAGCTACTTGCTGGGTTGGGGGATAGGGTACCGAGCCAGGCTCTTGTAATAAATAAGCGCAATCCCCGAGTACGTAGACCCCGGGTGACTCCGGGACTTCCATATACTGATTCACTACGATTCGCCCGCCCTTCGCCTTATTGAAAGGCAGCGATTCCACCACAGCCACCGGCTTCACCCCCGCTACCCAAATAACAGTGCGACTCGCTATAGTCTGCCCATCAACAGTCTGGATACCGCCCGACCAGACCCTGGTAATACGAGTTTTCAATAACACCTCAATCCCTCGAGAGCGCAGCCGGTTGATAGCCAGTTCCGACATTTTCGCCTTCATGCCCGATAAGAGAGCATCTTGTGCCTCGACCAGGAGCACCCGGGTCTGGGACATCAGGGAAGGAAACTCCCGTATCAGCGCCTTGCGCACGAAGTCCTGAATAGCCGCCGCCAGTTCTATCCCGGTGGGTCCGCCTCCCACCACCACAAATGTGAGTAGTTCACGCTGGCGTTGTGCATCTCCTTCCCGCAATGCCGCTTCGTAGTTATCCAAAATGTGATTGTGGATGCTGACAGTATCTGTCAGAGATTTCAAGATTAGCGAGCTTTTCTCGACATCGGCCATCCCAAAGAAATTGGTAGTGCCACCCAAAGCCACCACCAAATAGTCCCACGCCAGCTCTCCATCATCGGTGTTGACCACCTTCTTCGCCACATCTATGCTCTGCACCCGGCTCTGCTTGAACTTAACCGCTCCCGCAGCACCCTTTCTTCCCAGCAGGGCATGCAAGGGGAAAGAGATATGACGGGGTTGAACGCTCCCGCTGACTACTTGCCATATAAAAGGCAGAGGATGATGATAATCCCGCTGGTCCACCAGTGTTACCTCAAGCTCCGGTACACCAGCGGAGGCCTTCTTCAACTCCAGGGCCGTGTAAATCCCCGCCGCGCCCGCGCCCAGGATAAGCACTCTCTTTTTGTCTCCGCCCTTAGCCATCTCACACCAAAGAAACTTCTGGTCCTCTTAATAAGCTTACCGCCCGTTTATCTCAATGTCAACGGTTAATATTAGGAGACTGTTTACTGGTTACCGTGTTGTAATTGCAAGAGAACTCGCCGAAACAATCTCTTGAGATTGCCACGCCCCGACAAGTCGGGGCTCGCAATGACAGAGAGGGATTACAGTCTCTATGCCGGGCCAGCTTTCAAGTGAGTCTAGGCGCAATTAGAGCTTAGTATCTGTTCCAGAACCACCTTCCACTTATCCCCCAGGAGCCTGGTGTCTAACTTGATTTGCGTGACGCCTATTTTAACTGCGGAATCAAGATATTTACTCATAACTCCCCCTGCCCCTCTTATCTTAAGAGGGGAATCATCGGTCTGGGGCTTTATGACAATTTGCCTTCCCTGTGTGGAAATAGAGCTTACCTTAGCCCGCGCAGCCAGAACCTTGATTTTTACTATGTACAGAAGATTGCCCACAGGCTCGGGCAGAGGACCGAATCTATCCTGGAATTCTCGAACCATGTCCGCTACTTCCTCGACATGCTCCACCCTGGCCAGTCTGTGGTAAAGGCTTAACCTAGTATTCAGATTGGGAACATACTCTTCCGGTATGTGGGCGTCTAGGGGCAGCGATATGCTGGGCAATTCCTCGATTTCCTTCTTCCTGATTACACCATCACCTATTCCTCTCCCTTCAAGGGAGAGGTTAGGAGAGGATGCTTT
>DATBWO010000089.1:0-3252 GCA_036514775.1 Dehalococcoidia bacterium
CCCCCGGCCACACCGGGACTTGTGATGGAGGTGACCGAGGATCGGCAGACTGAACTCAACTCTTATGCTTTTGGGAGTAGTGATGGTTCAGATGCCACACCTATTCTCAGTCAAGAGACCTTAATTGTCTGGCGATTTCCCTATTCTTGGGCTGGCGGAGGCGACAGGTGAAACACGGCACTATGCCTTTCTCATGCTCGACGACCCCGCTCAGAGTCTCGGCCCCGAAATGAAGCGTGAACTGGTTGGCGTGCTTGAGGGCATAGCCGACCGCCGCAGACTTATGATTGCCACTCCCGATAAAGAATCTGTGGCTCTTCTGACAAACCGAATCGCTAATAACAAGGCGATATGCAGCTTCCTCGACTGGTCTGATAGGATTTCTCGCCCAGAAACGAGTAGGCCGAATTTCCGAATAGATGCATTCCATCGGGATCGGAGGTTTGTTTATGCAAATAGCAGGCTTTGTAGCTCACACCTTTTGCTTAGGGGGCGACCTCGTCGAGACATGGCAAGACTGGAAGCGTTAGGCCGGTACTGCTTCTATCTTCCTCGATTGAGGCAAACCCTTACCCCATCCCACAAGAGCACGCTCTGCGCCGTCAGCCCGGACGGGTGCTTGGCCTACAGTCCTTTATAGGTATCCTCTTTGCGCCGGGCTACCCTTACTACGGTGACCAATTGTGCTTTATCGTCTATGACATATACCATCCTGTACTGCCCTACCCGAATACGCCATAGGCCGCTCTCAGCCAGTTTCTTGACCCTCGGCGGCCTGGGATTCCCCTCCAAAGTGGCAATGACTTCAGCGACCTTGCAGTAGTCCTGCTCAGGAAGGGCGTCTAACCCTTTCTGGGCAACTCGCCTTAGCCTGACTTCATAGCTCACCGCGACGCTCCCGCCGCTGTTGCTGATACTGCTCCCAGGTTATAGTGCCTTCTTCGTCTGACGAGGCTTTCAGACCTTCCTGAATATCTTCCTCATCCTCCAATATCTCCAGAGCAGCATCGCGGAGAAGCTTAGCCATGGAAGTCCGCTGCACAAAGGCAAGGCAGCGAAGCCTCTCATGCTGCTCTTCAGTGAGGAAAATTGTAGTGCGTTTTAGTGCTGTTCCCATACTATTGCCACCTCCTCGTCCAGAGTAACATATATACATCGCTATGTCAATATGTTGCAACGACAACGTTGGAAGGCTATGGGTGCACACCCGTTTTGAGGGAACAGGGAAGCGAAGTACCCCTGGAGAGACTCGAACTCTCGCCACCGGCTCCGGAGGCCGATGCTCTATCCACTGAGCTACAGGGGCGCAGATTTTATTCTACCCTATTTGTGACTGGATTGGCGAGCTAGATGTCGAACAAGTCAAAACTGAAAGGCAAAAACGAGGATGGCATACGCCCTCCTGGTGGCTAGGCTTTGGAATATTTGGGAGGGACATCAAGACGCGGTCTGTGTTAGCGCCTTTCTCTCTTGCCATCTGATGATGGCCTTGCTTATTTCCAGGACGGGGAAGATGGTGCTGGCGAGGAGGACAACTATTAGCCACTCGAGAGCGCTTAAAGGATACGTATTGAGTAGCTTGTTGAAGAGAGGCACCTCCATGATGACCAACATAAGTACGATTTGCGAGAGTACGGCGAGATTCAACCACCTGTTAGTGAACATACCGACCTTAAATATAGATTTCCTGTCCGAACGGAAGTTATAAGCCTTAAAGAATTGAATCATGACGAGAGTAAGGAAGGTTAGACTCTGTGCTTCTAACATACCCCTTCCTGTGTCCAGTGCCCACTTGAATATCCCCAGGTTTACCAGGGCTGACCATATGCCACCGATGGCCATGAGAATCACTACTGGTTTAGTGAAGATGCCTTGACCCCGTGACCGTGGCTTTTGTTTCATGATGTCCGGGTCAGCCGGGTCAACAGACAGGGCAAGGGCCGGCAAACCATCAGTGATCAGGTTAACAAACAAAATCTGGACAGCAACGAGAGGTATAGCTCCATAAGGCAGCCCGATTAACGGACCAAAAAGGATAGCACCTGCCATTAATAATATCTCCCCGATATTGGACGAAAGTAAATACATCAGATATTTCTTAATATTGCCGAAAATGCCTCTTCCCTCCTCGATGGCAGCCACGATGGAGGCGAAGTTATCGTCTGTCAGTACCATATCGGCTACTTCCCTTGTAACATCGGTGCCAGCAATACCCATAGCCACGCCAATGTCAGCCTTTTTCAAGGCTGGCGCATCATTGACACCATCCCCGGTCATAGCCACCACGTGTGCCTTCTTTGTTAAGGCTTCAACCACGCGCAGCTTGTGGGCAGGGGAGACACGGGCATAGACCTCTATTCTTTCGACCTGGGCTTCAAACTCCCCGTCACTCATATCATCCAGTTCCACCCCGGTGAGGGCTGCACCTTTCTTAAGTATGCCTAATTCTTTGGCAATGGCAATAGCAGTTAGCTTATGGTCGCCGGTTATCATCACTGATTTTATGCCGGCTTCATCACAGACCCTCACTGCTTTCTTGACTTCTTCCCGGGGCGGGTCAATCATGCCCATAAGGCCGACTAAGACCATGTCCTGTTCTATGGTTTCGGTTCTGTCAGCAATATCGGGAAGCCGTTTGTATGCCATGCCCAAAACGCGAAGAGCGTCATCTGCCATACCCTGGACTGCAGACAGGATATTATTCCTATCTGCGCCGGTTAATTCTGCCTCCCGACCGTTCCTGATAATGTGCCTGCACGAATTCAATATTACCTCGGCGGCTCCTTTGGAGTAAGCGATTTTGCCTTCAGGTGTCTGATGGACAGTAGTCATTCGCTTGGTTTCGGAAGAGAAGGGGATTTCACCAATACGAGGATAGAGGTTACAAAGTTCCTTCTGCCACAGGCCGACTTTAGCCGCAGCTACTACCAAGGCTCCCTCGGTAGGGTCTCCTTTGATTCCCCAGGCGCCGTTAACAGAAACGAGGGAAGTATCGTTGCAACATGTAGCTGATACTAGTAATTGCTGTAGGGCGGCATTTTGTTGGGGATTTATGGCCTCCCCGTTGAGCTGGAATTCTCCCTTAGGCTCGTAACCGACACCAGTGACATCAATGAGCTGTCCATCCACATAAATACGACGCACAGTCATCTGGTCCTGGGTGAGGGTGCCAGTCTTATCCGAACAAATAAATGTAGTGCAACCCAAGGTCTCGACTGCTGAGAGTTTTCTTATTAAAGCATGGCGTCTTAC
>DATBWO010000090.1:0-3288 GCA_036514775.1 Dehalococcoidia bacterium
AGCCGAATTGGTGGACAACTATGTCGTGGCACAGGGCAACTTCATTACCGTATCCGATTATAGAGCGAGGTCAAGGGTAGCTGTCCTGGGGAGCGAGGTAGCCAAGACCCTTTTTGGCCAAATGGACCCCACTGGCCAGAGCATAAGGATTGGCGGGCGTCAATTCCAGGTCATCGGTGTATTGGAAAGCCGGGGGACGGGATTTGGAGTTGAAGACCTCAGGGTCTATATTCCGTTATCCACCTTCTATACCACTCTGGCAGCCTCACAGACGGCCAGCCGCGGAAACAGCGTTGACATGATCAGCGTCCAGGTAAAGAGCAGCGACGTGCTGGAATCTGCCAGGCAGGAAATCATTGCTATCTTGCGGGGCACACATGGCATCAGGGAGGGAGAAAGCAATGACTTCAGAGTTCTCAGCATGGAGTCCGTGGCACGCCAGGTCACCCAGGTGCTAGGGATACTCCAGCTCGTCCTGGCTGGCATAGCTGGTATATCCTTGCTTGTTGGCGGCATCGGGATTATGAATATCATGCTGGTTTCGGTGACCGAGCGTATCAGGGAAATCGGTTTGCGCAAGGCAATAGGAGCCAAGCGTCGGGATATTCTGACTCAATTCCTTATTGAATCTGCCACACTAAGTTTCTGTGGCGGCGCTTTGGGGGTGGGCCTGGGGTGGATTATAGTTAGAATCATGTCTGTCATAGCCACAAATCTTGGTTTTTCCTTTAAGGCTGTGCTTCCCGGCGATGCTGTTGTCCTGGCGGTAGGCGTAGCAGTTTTAATCGGGCTTATTTCCGGGTTGTACCCGGCCATCCGGGCAGCACGACTCGACCCCATTGAGTCCTTGCGTCACGAATGAAAGATTAAAACTCAAAGATAAGAAATCAAAATGCAAAGGTTCTTAATTTTTGCTCTGTATTTTTGCCTTTTGCATTTTAATCTTTTATTTAGCCTCTCCCTTGAATCAAAGACAAAAACTCACTGCGAGTGGCTACCTTGCTGCGGAAAGTTCCCCTCACCGACGAGGTTATCACAGTTGTTCCCGGCTTTTTTATCCCACGCATAACCATGCATAAGTGCTCTGCCTGGATGACCACAGCCACCCCATCGGGTTGCAGTGCTTCAAAGATAGCATCAGCAATTTGCTTGGTCATTCTCTCCTGAAGCTGAGGGCGCCTGGCGCAGATTTCTACCACCCTGGCCAGCTTACTGACCCCTACCACTCTACCACCAGGGCTGGGTATATAACCGACATGAGCTACGCCATAAAATGGCAGGAGATGGTGTTCACACATGGAATAGAAGGGAATATCTTTTAGAATCACCATCTCTTCATATCCTTCCTCAAAGTCCACCGCTAGTTCAGCTTTAGGGTCGACATCCAAACCGCAAAAGAGCTCAGAATACATTTCAGCCACCCTCTGTGGCGTACCCTTTATGCTCTCTCTAAGGGGATTCTCGCCGATAGCTTCGATTATGGAGGCTATTGCCCGTTTGATTTTATCCTCATTTACCATCTAAATCCCCCTCCTTACAAAGCTTACACTGTTTTTATCCGTGCTAGCATAGAAATCGGAACCGAGATACAGGAGTGGCTTTATCTTATCCAGGTTGATAACCTCCGCCAGGGTAAATGCTTCTTCGCGGAAGTGCACAGCTACAATCTCACCGACTATCCAGATGTGGTCACCATAGGGCTTACTATCTACCAGCTTGCATTCATAGGCAGCATAAGCATCTTTTAAGATAGGTGCCGTGATCTTCAAAGGCTTCTCCTTCTTGATATTAAATTTCTCAAATTTGTCCATCTGCTGCCCAAGAGTGCCGCCGATGGCAGCGGCCAGGGAGGCTTTCTTCGAAGGAATGAAATTAATGCCAAACTCCCGGCTTTCCGTGATAAGCTGGTAGGTAAATCTCTTAGGTGAAACGGCGATGCCATAAAGAGGCGGCTTAAAAGAAATTGAGCTATGCCAGGCGGCGGTCATAGCATCGTCCCGGCCCCGGGCACTAGCGGTAACTATAACTGCTACCTTGGGATAGTGTTGGCTGAATTTCCCTATATCCCCGGTAACAATTTTGGGTGTAATGTTCACTTCTTCCCTACTGACTACTGGCTACTGGCTACTGAATTCTTCCCCATTTCAGGATTTTTCATCACGGGAATTTCAAAACTCCCTCAACGGCCGCCAGGTCAGCAGGGAGTTCTACGGGTGCCCGGGCATATCTTGCCGGCACACCGGGGTCCTTTAGCCCGGTGCCGGTGACGATGCAAACTACACGCTTGCCCGAGAAGTCATTCTTTTTAGCTAGCTTAATAAGCCCGGCTAAAGAGGCTGCCGAAGCCGGCTCACCGAAGATGCCTTCTTTGACTGCCATCAATTTATAGGCATTAATAATTTCGTCATCAGTAACACAGTCAATGATGCCCCCCGACTCATCCCGGGCAGCTACTGCTTTCTGCCAGCTAGCGGGATTGCCAATGCGAATAGCTGTGGCAATGGTCTTGGGTCGTTTGACAACCTTACCTAGCACTATGGGGGCAGCGCCTGCGGCCTGAAAGCCCATCATCCTGGGAGTGTGGCTGGCCTTGCCCGCGCGATGGTATTCCCCAAATCCCTTCCAGTAAGCGGTGATATTGCCGGCATTGCCCACAGGGATAAAGAGATAATCGGGAGCATCCCCCAGGTCATCTATGACCTCAAAAGCTGCCGTTTTCTGACCTTCGATGCGATAAGGATTCAGTGAGTTTACCAGGGTAACGGGATATTTTTGAGTCAGGGCAAGTACTATCTGAAGTGCCTGGTCGAAATTACCCTTTATGCCTATAATCCGGGCGTCGTAAACAAGGGCCTGGGCCAGCTTGCCCGTGGCTATCTTACCTTTGGGGATGATGACAATAGTTTTTAGTCCGAATCTAGCGCCGTAAGCGGATGCCGAGGCGCTGGTGTTGCCCGTGGAGGCGCAAATTATGCTCTGGCTGCCGCTTTCCACCGCCTTGGCCACCGCCACCACCATGCCCCGGTCCTTGAAGGAGCCGGTGGGGTTACAGCCTTCCAGCTTAAAATAAAGCTCACCACAGCCCAGCTCTTTCTCCAGAATCCGTGACCTTACTAAAGGGGTATCGCCTTCCCCCAGCGTAATCAAAGGCGTAGCCGGGGTAACTGGCAAGAAATCACGATATCTTATCAGAACGCCTGGTCTCATCGTATATGGAAAATTCTAAATCCTAAGCACCAAATCCTAAACAAATCCAAATATGTAAATCCAAAACAGTTTTGAACATTT
>DATBWO010000091.1:0-7023 GCA_036514775.1 Dehalococcoidia bacterium
AAGAAATGGCCCGTTGTGGCTATTGTGGCAAGGCTCTCACCGGTTTTTAATGTAGGGTATTGGGATTTAAGTAAGAATGGATCAAAATAAGGACATCACCCATATCAATCCTCAGGTGTTGGTTGAATTGGTGTCTGTACGAATGCCTTTCGGGAAATACAAAGATCGCATCCTTTGTGATCTGCCTGAACCTTATCTGGTATGGTTTCACCGGAAAGGTTTCCCTCCAGGGAAAATCGGTGTCCTGTTGTCCGCTCTGTATGAAATCAAACTAAACGGATTGGAATATCTTCTGAAGCCAATCAGGAAAAATCAGCCGTGAAGCAGGCTGGATAATTTAAACGGTTATTTACGACCCGACCTGTTTGATTATCACCTCAATATGTTTCTTGGTTCTTATCAGTTCTTCTTTCCTTGCCTTTGACAGCTTCTTGACCTTACTTTCCACAGCCAGCGCCAGGCTTCGGCTCCCTAATTTCTTTTGGAAAGCCAACACCAGAGGTCCCCTGCTCCGAAGGTACTTTGCTCCCGCACCATTGTTTTCCTGGTGCTCCGCCAACCTGCGGGCAACATCAGTCGTAATTCCGGTATACAGACTTCCATCGTGACATCTAATCAGGTATAAGTGCCAATCCAACATAATCTTTGTTATTAAGTGTCTGACCCGGGTTGTCCGGGCGGGGACGCATCCGACCTCATTGGCAGAGAAATGCGTTTACGTTCCGGATCGATCGTGAGCACCTTGACCGAAACCTTTTTATTGACCCCGACGACATCAGCCGGTTTTTTTACAAATTTATCCGACAGTTCGCTGATGTGCACGAGTCCATCCTGGTGCACGCCGATGTCAACAAAAGCCCCAAAATCGGTCACATTGGTTACGATACCGGCCAGCTTCATTCCCGGAGTGAGCCGGTCAATCGTCCTGATGTCCGCGGCGAAAGCGACCGCCTCAAACTGATCACGAGGATCACGGCCCGGCTTGGCCATCTCAGCCTGACAGCCTCTACCTGCCGGGGTGTGACTCCCGCCTGGTTGGCAATGATCACGGCATGGGTTTCAACAATTATGGTTTTGTCTCCAGGTGAGGGACATCGATAATTGTACTACCTACTTTACGCCCAATGAGTTCATCTCTATTAAAGCTATTTCCGTAACTTTTCTAAAACCTTTCTCATTGAATCTTGGACGAATTCATCCTTTTCCTCCCCTAGAGCCTGAGTAAGAGATTCTACGACCCTCTCACCCCCTATCTTCCCAAGGGCTGCAATTGCTTCCTGCCGAACAAATCTATTTTTGTCTTTCAAAACCAGAATAATAGCATCTATCGCTTTTTCATCTCCCAATATTCCCAGCATTTCTATTGCATGTCGCCTAACACTACTATCCTTGAGTTTAAGGTCTTTGATCAGTTCTTCAGTATCTTTCATTTTGCCCCGCCTTTTCATTTGACCTGCCCGAATTATAACACTTATTCAGTTACAATTTACTTCCCGCCAAAAAAACCACAAGGTAAAATCAATCTTCAGGTAATATATTAGCCTGCACCGGCGATAGCTGAAACCTCCCCACATTGGGAGGCTTTCCAGTGCTTTAAACCACCCTCCCGAGGAGATTACCGACATAATAGCTATTTAGTGAAATGTTTATAGCCTAATGTCTGAAATGTACGAAAACCCTTCCAAAATTCTTGTCGTCCTTCTCCAGCCGATGATAAAGTCTTTTTACTTCCGGCTGGAGCAGGAATCGTAAGACACGTTTTTTCAACTGTCCCGACCCCTTACCGGGAATAATCTCTACCAAAGCAATCTTCTTCTCTATGGCTTCCACGATAACCCGGTTTAGTTCTGCATCAATCGTGAAGCCCTTATTATAAATGTCATGTAAATCTAAAACGATCTTCGCCAAGGAATTCCACCTTTTTAATAAGCTCCGTTTATGCCTCTCTTATCTCCAGTATCCGGTCAATCCGGAAGACCCTCTCCTCATTTCGCTTCAGGCAGAACGCCCGCATGCCGAGGTACTTTTTATCGTGGTACTCCATTTCCCCCACGGCCTCCGGCCTGACAACCCTTGTCGTCTTCTCGTCGCTGGGCTTGAGGTACACAATCTCTAGCGACAACTTGTTCTCAATGGCCTTCCTGATTGCCTCGATTTTGCCGTCCACCGGGCAAGACTGTTCAGCCTTCTTGTACTGGTACTTAGTCAGGAAATCCATCACCTGGTAGTTCGTCCAGATATGTTTCTTCAGTGCCGGCTTTTTAAGGACGATGCCGCCCAGCGTTGTGCACCGGCTGAGTGCCACGTACATCTGGCCATGGGCAAAGGTGCCTTTTCCGATATCGATAATCACCCGGTCAAAGGTTTTCCCCTGGCCTTTATGAATAGTGACCGCCCAGGCTAACATCAGCGGGTACTGCGTGAACGTGCCGATGACTTCCGATTGCAGCCCACCTGCCTCGACGAAGAACCGGAAGATTTCCCAGGTAAAGGGTGTAATCTCCACCTCCTCACCGTCAGCAAGCTCGGCTACTATGATATCTTCGCCTTTCCTGTTATGAGTTACACCGGTTATCTTGCCGATGCTGCCGTTAACCCAGCGACCCTCAATATCGTTGTTGAGCAGCATGATTTGCACCCCCACCTTCACCTCAAGGTCAATCTTAGCGGCCAGGTACTCCTGGCCGAACTCTCCCTCGATGCCCCCGGTGAAGGTGTAAAGCCTGCCTTTCAGCCCTGCCAGCCGCTTGCCGTTAATCTCTTCGGCGAGTTTGTTGGTGGTGGTCAGGTAGATGTAGAAGTCCTCCGGTGATGGCTCAAACTCCGGCTGGTACCTCCGGTTAAGAAGCTCCAGCCCTTCCGCGGTAACGGAGTTGTTGCGGATACCGTTGAGCAGGGTGATGAACTGCTCATCGTGCTGGCGGTATATCTTCTCCAGTTCCACGAATTCCATCTCGAAGGATTCGAACACCCGGGCTCCGTAGAAGTAAGGCGTCTCGTAAAGAGACTGGAAAACCTCCTTCTCACCGCCGGTGACCACCGGCGGCAACTGGTAGAGGTCGCCGATAAAGGCCATCTGGATACCGCCGAAGGGCTTGTCTGCTTCGGGGCCGTTCAGCCGCAAGAAACGGTCCACGCAGTCCAGCAGGTCAGCCCTCACCATGGAGATTTCATCAATGACGATGATGTCCAGCTTGCGGTAGACGGTTTCATTATTATCGGAGCGGAGCTTTTTCACCCGGTCGGGGGTGATGCCGGGCTTAAACCTGAAAAATGAATGGATGGTCTGCCCTTTGACATTGAGGGCGGCCACACCGGTGGGTGCCAGCACCGCCACTTTCTTTTTGGTGACGTGGCGGAAATAGCTCAAGAGTGTTGATTTACCCGTGCCCGCGCGGCCGGTAATGAAGATGCTCCGGTTGCTATCTTCCATGATTTCAAGGGCGTGCCGGAACTGCTCGTTGATTTCTATTTGCAGTTGTTTATGCTTCGTGTTCGTCATAGGCAATCTACGCTAAAGCACCGAACCTGGCTAGCGCTGACAATTTGTCAGGTTCGATTGGCTGGCTTGCATCAAAATGTCTGCGTGGCCTTCGCTTTTCAATAGCGGGATACCATCTTGGGAAAGGAACATCCATAAGTGTCAGATTAAAGCATTGGTATGCCCAATGCAACATTACGCTAATTTGTGTCCGTGGTACAAATTGGTATTTAATATTGATGGAGGTCAGTTGGAATGGTTGCTAATAGGAGACCAATAATAGCTATCACCATGGGAGATGCCGCCGGCATTGGACCTGAGATTGTCGTCAAGGCCCTTCGTTCAGAGGAAATCTATAATCACTGCCGTCCCCTGGTTTTGGCTGATGCCAATGTTCTATCCTACGTTATAAAAGCATTGAGCAGCCCGTTGAAACTTCGCCGGGTCAGGCCATCGGATGAGGTCAAGGGTGAGTTCGGTACGATTGACGTTATCGATTTAAAGAACCTCGATAAGAATGAGATCATTACCGGTCAAATATGTACCGCCTGCGGGAAAGCTGCCATGGAATGCATTGCTGAAGCTGCCAGGCTGGCTATGGAAGGAAAAGTGGCGGCCGTGGTAACGGCGCCGATAAATAAAGAGGCAACCGTCCGGGCAGGCTACGGAGACATCGGGCACCTGGAATACTTTGCACGTATTACCCATACCACCGAATACGCTATCATGCTGGCATCCGGCCCATTGCGGGTAGTCCATTTGAGTACTCATTACTCACTTAAAGAGGCCTGTGAACGGGTGAGTAAGGAGAAAATCCTGGCCAGGCTAAGGTTGACCCACGATTCATTTCAACGGTGGGGAATTAACCGTCCGCGTATCGCCGTGGCCGCGCTTAATCCCCATGGCGGCGAAGGAGGGCTCCTGGGCAGGGAAGAAATTGAGCAGATACAGCCGGCGGTAAAGGAGGCGCAGGGACTGGGCATCAATGCCTTAGGCCCTTTCCCCGCCGATTCGGTCTTTATCCGGGCAATCCGGGGAGAGTTTGATGTCGTCCTGGCAATGTATCACGACCAGGGGCATATTCCCGTCAAGGTTTATGGTTTTGAACGAAGCGTCAGCGTTGCCCTTGGGCTACCCTTTATCCGGACGTCAGTAGACCACGGCACGGCGTTCGATATTGCCGGCAAGGGGATTGCCAGTTCTCAAAGCCTCGAAGAAGCTATAAAAGTTGCCATTGGACTAACCAAAGGCAAGCTCGTTTGAAGGGTGGCGTAATTTCAAAGCGCGTCCTGACTTTTCGTCAATTATTTACACAATTTGAGTTATTGTTAAGCAGGCGGTCCAGCCTCTGTTCGTTTCATGCGGTAAGCTCTTCCCCTTGGGACAGGTTACACGTCAGCCCAGTAACACCTTGTAGACTACCCCCAGTACACCCCCACCCACTACGAGCCAGGCTGAATTGACCTTGAATCGAAAGACGAGAACCAGGGCAACGACGGCGAGGGCTATGGTAAACCAATCTACCACTCCGGCACGCCCCAAAGTCCAGGTGACGCCCACCATCAGGCCGAGGGCGGACACGTTTACGCCATCGAGAAACGCTCCTGACCACCATTTCTTACGTAATAGGGGCACAAAACGGCTTATCAGGGCGACGAAGAAGAACGATGGCAGGAAAAACGCCAGAGTGGCGAGCAACGCCGAGGGCCAACCTCCCATGAGATAACCGACGAAGGTAGCACTGGTGGCCACCGGTCCCGGGGTAATCTGTCCTACGGCAATCGAGTCTAGAAGCTGCTGACGGTTGAGCCAACCTAAATGAACGACAAACTCGGAGTTGAAGAATGCAAACAGCACATAGCCACTGCCGTAAATGACCGCGCCAATCTTGAGAAAGGTCAGGAACAGCGTCGTTTGGCTAAAGGGAACCATGCCGGCGGAGAGCATCGGCACCGGCAAACCAAGCAGCGGTGAGAGCGATAATATGGAGAATTCCCCCTTCAAGAGACGACGCACGAAGTGGAAGAGCAACACCACTGCCGCCCCGGCAAAGAGGAGAGCAATCTCATTGAAACCGAGGAGGTAGAGGGCAATTACGGCCGCCCCGACTACGGCAGTTAGTGCGTCTTTAACCCCTTTCCGGCCAAGGTCCCACAATGCCTGAATGACGATAGCGATGACGATTGGCTTAACGCCATAGAGCACCCAGCCGACCTGGGGGAGTGAACCGTAGGTCACATAGACCCACGCCAGAGCCAGCGTAGCCGCCATTCCCGGAATGATAAACAATATTCCACTGACAGCGTACCCGAGCCAGCCAGCCCTGACGAGACCAAGGTACAGCGCCATTTCCGTGGCATTAGGCCCCGGGATAAGGTTGGTGGCACCGACCAGGTCGAGGAAACTCTGGTCATCAAGCCACTGACGGTGTCTCACCGTCTCGCGCTGCATGATGGCGATGTACGCGGCCGGGCCACCAAACGCCGTCGCCCCGATCCACAGAAAAAGCAGGGACACTTCTTTCAGGTAGGTGCGCTTCAGCGTGCTTTAGCTCCTTCTTGATAAGGCGAGAGACATATTGTAGCATATTCAGCCCCGGACGTCCTGATGAAACATTAGTTCTTGAAATCCGCCTTGTGAATTTTCTGTTGGATGCAGTGAGGTTGAACAAAACCGAGTATTGTTAAAGGACGTCTTCTCGGATCCGTGCCGGCGGTTGGACACTAAATCGAAGCAAAAGCTATGCTTAGTTCAGGTGGGCTTTCCTAACACTAATTTGCACTCTGCCCAGATTGGACAGCTCATGCACATCGTTCGGTTTTTCAGGTTCGTCACAAGTAGATTCACCTTAAAAAGTTTAGCAATCAAATCGTGTAGAAATCATAAAACCAGGCAGTAAATAAGCATAAATACCTAGTCCCAAAAGGCATAAATAAGTATCAACGCGGAAGCTCTATTTGTCGGCGCGATAGTATACTTCAATTGGAGCTAAGAGAAAAGTGATAACAGGAGAAGTCTCTACGGCTTAGCTCTATAATCCAACCCTTGCCTCCAGTTTGCCCCGGTGGCGAAGGAGGTAAAGATGATGAACTGGGGATTCTTAGTAGCGCTGGCGATAGGTATACCTATTATACTCTTTCCGGCAGCGTTCGTCTGGTATCTGAATATTGGTGGCATATGCGCCACAATTAAAGAGGCCAGAGCAAGACGAACTGCCCGTAAAAAGGGTATCAAAGCAGAAGCCAAGGTCAAGTAGCCGAAGCGCTAAAAAGAAGGAATATTAATATATGGAATGGCTGAAGAACCTGTCCGTCGCTAAGGATGCTTAAAGGGGAGTGATACTCCTCCCATTTTTATTTGTACGAAAAGGTGGTCCTTTATAAGCGTTGAGCCTCAACGGAATCATCAGCACTGTATCCAGCAATACGGGGGGGTTATGGAAATAGAAACAAAAACTGATACATTCATTGATGAGATTTGTCGTATCCCCGGTGGTGAGGGCATCCGGCTCTGCATCCAGTGTGGTACCTGCACCGCTTCCT
>DATBWO010000092.1:0-8644 GCA_036514775.1 Dehalococcoidia bacterium
CTATGGCTAAAATGCCGAACTTTGTCCCTGCAACTCTCATCAAATTAGTGGCGCCAGTCTTACCACTTCCATATTCCCTGATATCAACGCCACTTTTCAGCTTACCTATTATCAAGCCAAAGGGAATAGAACCAAGGAGATAAGCAATGACTACTATAGCAATGAACTCAACTATCATTATGCTCTTATCTCAATCTTTTTATTGATTTTACGCGTAGCCTTGGTGAAAATCAACTTCAAAGGAACACCGCGAAAACCAAAGCCCTGACGGAGCTTATTTTCCAAGTAGCGTTGATAGGAAAAATGAACCAGCTTAGGATCGTTAACTTCGAGAACAAAAGTTGCTGGCCGAGATTCATTTTGATAAGTCCGAGCAATGTGCAACTGCCGAGA
The DNA here is from genome assembly GCA_036514775.1 of Dehalococcoidia bacterium. Classification (GTDB taxonomy): domain Bacteria; phylum Chloroflexota; class Dehalococcoidia; order GIF9; family AB-539-J10; genus RBG-13-51-36. Next base: position 394 of record DATBWO010000092.1, read on the forward strand.
ACCTGTGCGGGGTGGGGGATAGCTAATAAGTGCCTGTTTGACTAACTCGTCAACTTTTGATTGCGGTATTCGCTTTTGTCGTTCCTGCCAGATTTCCCAGGCTTGGGGCAGAATTCCATTTATTCCCTGCCCTAGTTTGGCAGAGATGTAAATGATAGGTGTGTAGGAGGCAAATCTAAGTCTTTGCTCCATGCTTTGTTTAAATTTCCTTCTTTGCTCCTGGGGAACAAGGTCCCATTTGTTGACCAACAGTATCATACCCTTCCCGACCTCAATAATATAGCCCGCGATATGCATATCTTGGGCAGTAATAAATTCACTGGCATCGATTAGTAACAAGGCGACATCGCAGCGGTTGATAGCCTGAAGGGCGCGAAGCAAACTATAATAATCCACTCCAGCCTCGACCCTACCGCGCCGTTTAATCCCGGCGGTGTCGACAAGTAAGATTTCCTTATCACCCCAATGCATTATAGCATCAAGCGAGTCGCGAGTTGTCCCCGGCGCTTCATGGACAATAGCTCTTTCATCGCCTAGCAATGCATTCAACAAAGTTGACTTGCCGACATTAGGTCGCCCCACGATGGCTAATTTAGCTTCTCCTGGCTTGGCAATACTGATAGGTTGTGGGGGCAAAGAAGCTAACACAGCATCCATTAACTCATCTATCCCTAGATTATGGTGAGCACTGATAGCCATAGGCTCACCAATGCCTAAGCGATAGAAATCGGCCACCTGATTTGCTTGTTTGGCAGAATCCACCTTATTTACTGCCAGTATGATAGGCTTATTGGCGGCGCGCAGTACATCGGCAATTTCTTCATCGGCAGCAATAGCTCCGTCTTTGACATCGACCAGAAAGATGATGACATCTGCCTGGGCAATGGCTGCTTCGACCTGTTGCTTGACCTTTTGCTCCAAAGATGTAGATGGCTCTGCTTGCCAGCCCCCAGTGTCAACCACAGTCAATTCCCGCCCCTGCCAGGAAACAAAAGCAAAAACGCGGTCCCGGGTGGTCCCCGGTAAATCAGCAATCACAGCTATCCGCCTGCCCGCCAGGCGGTTAAGCAAGGTGGACTTGCCCACGTTAGTTCTACCCACAATAGCTACAATAGGCCTAGTCATTTGCTTGATACCTTTGGACTTGACAATAGCTTCACCAGTAATGCCTTTTGTAGATGAAGTCTGTTTTCGGCCTGGTCAAATACCACTGACCGGGGATCGTCAAGCAGCCCGGCGGAAACTTCCTCGTCGTGGTGGGCCGGCAAGGGATGCATGAACAAAACATCTCCTTTAGCCAAGCTTAATAACTTATTATTCACCTGATAGCCTGAAAAGGCACGACGACGTTTCTCCGCTTCAGCCTCCTGCCCCATGCTAGTCCACACATCGGTATATACTATGTCGGCACCTTTAGCTGCTTCATGAGGGTCGTTGGTTAGCTGAATCTGGCCGCCACTAAGAGCAGCGAATTTTTTCCCTTGATTCAATACTTCCTTCTTAACTTCATAGCCTGGGGGAGAGGCGAAGTGGAAATTCATGCCCACCAGGCAGGCAGAGAGAAGCAAGCTATTGGCCACATTATTGCCATCGCCAATGAATGCTAAAGTCAAACCGGAAAGCCTACCCTTTTTTTCATAGATGGTGAGAAGGTCGGAAAGAGCCTGGCAGGGGTGTTCCAGGTCGGAAAGGGCATTAATTACGGGCACGGAAGAATGACCAGCGAGAATGTGCAAAGTCTCCTGCGAAAATGTGCGAGCGGCAATGCCGTCGACATAGCGACTGAGCACCCGAGCTACGTCAGCCGCTGACTCTCGCTTGCCCAAGCCTACCTCTGCTGGAGATAGGTAGATGCAGTGTCCGCCCAGTTGATACATAGCTATATCGAAACTGACCCTGGTTCGCAAGGAAGGCTTCTCAAAGAGGAGAGCTAAGGTTCTCCCTGCAAGTAGAGGCGATGCCCTCTCTTGCTTCATACGCCAGGCTTGCTCTATGAGGCGTTCAATTTCCTTACGGTCGAGGTCGGCTATTGAGAGCAAATCCTTTTTCATCTTTCCTCGCTCTTGATACTACTTCACCGTATCACGTTTGTCAATCGCTAGAACACAACTTTACAACAAACTCCAGAGCTGCTACCGGGATGTTAAACTATTTGAACTGTATTATAATTAGCGCCCCTTAAAAACCGCAGTTCTTCAGGGGTAAGTAGTAAGCCAGATGACCAACTGTCGTTGAATTGAATCTTATAGTATGTCAGGACACAATATGGAGATAAAAGTGAAATGTTACTCCGGCCATATCTATGCTGAAGAACCACGGTCTTTTATCTGGCAAGAAAAGGAACTTAGAATAAAGTCGGTAGAAAAAGCCTGGCAGGAGCCAGGCAAGAGGCTATTCAGAGTTGTTACGGAGGATGGTAAACTATTTGAACTATGTTACAATGAAGCAGATGACCGATGGTCGGCTGTTGAACCGATAACTGGAGTAAAAAAGGATGAAAGATATTTTTGAGATTCTGGAACAGAATGCGCGGGCAACTCCGGAACAGATTTCCACCATGGTGGATAAACCTGTCAAAGAGGTAGAAAAAATAATTAAGCAGGCTGAGAAAGATGGGACTATTGTGAAATACAAAGCCATAATAAACTGGCCTAAATTAGGCAAGGAAGATGTATGGGCTTTAATCGAAGTCAGAGTGGCACCACAACGCGGTGTGGGCTTCGACGCCATCGCTGAGCGCATTTATCAATTCCCCGAGGTGTATTCTGCATATCTGGTTTCCGGCACCTATGACCTGGCTATATTAGTGAGAGGCAAGAATATGCAGGAAATTGCCAGTTTTGTCGCCGAGAAACTATCTCCTCTGGAGCAAGTGCAAAGCACCGTCACCCACTTTCTTCTCAAACGATATAAGGAGAGCGGGGAAACTTTTGACATTCCTAAAGAAACAAATAGACGTCTACCAATAACGCCGTAACATGCTAAACACAAAGTCCACAGCAACCAAAGCTTGTGATAACCTGATTTCACAAAAGGTGGCTACGCTTCCGCCATCAGGCATCAGGAAGTTTTTCGACCTGCTTTCCTCCATGGAAGACGTTATCTCACTTAGTATCGGTGAGCCTGATTTCGTTACCCCCTGGCATATCAGGGAGGCCGGCATATATTCGCTGGAAAAAGGCTATACCATGTATACCTCGAACTCCGGCATGCCGGAACTACGCCAGGAATTAGCCCGCTACCTGGAGCTTCATTACGGGGTAAGCTATAATCCCGAGCACGAATTTCTTGTTACTACAGGAAGCAGTGAAGCATTAGACCTCGCTCTGAGAGCAATTATCAATCCTGGTGATGAGGTCATAATTCCCAATCCTTGCTATGTGGCTTATCCTGCCGACATCATTCTGGCTGGCGGCAAACCTATTCTTATTCCCACAAATGAAGAAAACAGCTTCGCCGTCAGGGCAACTGATATTGAGGCCCGGATCACGAAACAGACGAAGGCTATTTTGATAGGTTACCCGGCAAATCCCACTGGCGCAGTCATGCCCAAAAGAGAGGCTGATGCTATTGCCGAGCTGGCTAAAAAGCATGACCTGCTGGTAATATCTGATGAGATATATGCTCGTTTAGTCTACGGAGTGGAGCATATTTGTTTCCCCAGCCTTCCCGGGATGAAGGAACGTACCATCCTGATTAGCGGATTTTCCAAATCCCATGCCATGACTGGCTGGCGTATTGGCTATGTGGCAGCCGAACGCCGTTTAATCCAAGCCCTGACAAAAATCCACCAATACACCATGCTCTGTGCCCCGATAATGGCGCAGATGGCAGCCATCGAGGCCCTGAGAAATGGTGATGGTGAGGTTGAAAAGATGGTTCAAGAGTATAACCGACGTCGTCGCCTCATGGTCAAAAGATTGAATGAGCTTGGTCTACACTGTTTCGAGCCCAAGGGCGCTTTCTATGCCTTTCCCTCTATACAAGCTACCGGAATGAATTCAGAGGAGTTTGCCGAAAAGCTGCTCTTAGAGGAAAAAGTTGCTGTAGTCCCGGGCACTGCTTTCGGACCATGCGGCGAAGGTTTTGTCCGCTGCTGCTACGCTACTTCGTTATCTAACATCGAGGAAGCACTGAGAAGAATAGACAGATTTGTAAGAAAAAGTAGGCCAAACACAGCATAAGAGGTAAATTAGAAGTAAGTTCGAGCTTTATCCATTTCCTCCTATAAGCATGATCATTCAAGATGCTATACGTAAAACCAACTCCAGAGCTTAGCCCGAGCTTGGCGTGAATGATATTATCCCCAACTACTTCCCAGGAGGCAGCAAAGTTCTATTGACCGGCAATAGAAAAGCAAAGTAAAATTCACGGTAATGTACAACAAGGCTGTACTCGATAATGGCTTAAGGGTTATCACCAGTGCTATGCCCCACAGCCGCTCAGTATGCCTTGCCATCCTCGTGGGTGCTGGCTCCTGTTACGAAAGTGAAGATGAGGCGGGCGTCTCCCATTTCGCCGAGCATTTATTCTTCAAAGGCACACAGCGGCGACCAACATCTCAGGAGATAAGCCAGGATATTGAAGGCGTTGGTGGCATACTCAATGGCGGCACAGACAAGGAGGTAACCATTTTCTGGTGTAAGGTTGCTAGCCCTCACTTTCCCATCGCTTTAGACGTGCTATCCGACATCTTGCTCAATTCCCGCTTCGATAACAAAGAGATAGAGCGAGAGCGTGAGGTTATCAACGAGGAAATCAAGATGAATCTGGACCTTCCCCAGCAGAGGGTAAACATGCTCATAGACGAGTTGTTATGGCCAGAGCAACCTCTAGGGCGCGATGTCATCGGATACAAGGAAACTGTATCTTCTCTACCAAGGGAGCGACTATTAAACTACGTTGCTCGCAGATATATGCCCAATAACACCGTGCTCAGCATTGCCGGCAACATACAGCCTGAAGAGGCGCTGGCTCAAATAGAGCCCCTGTTTGATAAATGGGCTGCCGGGAAGCTAATGACTGGCTACATAACTAAGGACAAACAAACGAAAGCCAGGCTGCGTATCGAGCCCAAAGATATCGAGCAAGCGCATCTTTGCCTCGCTGTGCACGGCTTTTCTCGCTCTCACCCGCAACGTTTTACCCTTGATCTGCTTAACACAGTGCTGGGCGGTGGCATGAGCAGCCGCCTATTTATGGAGATACGAGAGCATAAGGGACTAGCCTATGATATTCACAGTTATACCGAGCACTTCCTCGATTCAGGGTCATTTGGTATTTATGCTGGCGTTGACCCCAAGAAGGTGGAGATTGCTCTTACTGCTATACTCGAAGAGGTGTCGAAGATTAAACAGGGAATTATCAGCAGCGAGCTTACCAGGGCTAAGGAATTGTCAAAGGGAAGATTATATTTGCGGTTTGAGGATAGCCAAAATGTAGCGTTATGGTATGGTAGCCAGGAAATACTGCTGCAGCAAATCCTGGACATAGACGATGTCATTTCCATTGTGGATGCCATTACCATAGACGAGCTAGAAAAGGTGGCCGAGGAGATTCTAACCGATAGTGGGCTTAATTTAGCCGTAACAGGGCCGGTTAAGGAAGATAGTCTTTTTAAAGGAAAAACTTTAAAGCAATTGCTTAAGATTTAATGCCGTAAAGGAAGGACCCCGACTTGTCGGGGTCCTTCTTGTTTTTGCTGGAGCAGTCAGCGGCTGCTTAGTACTCGGGATATCCCCCTCCCCCTCCCCCTGGCATCGCCGGCATCTTTTCCTTCTCAGGAATGTCAGTCACCATAGACTCCGTGGTTAGAATCATGCAGGCAATGCTAGCACCATTCTGGAGAGCACTCCTGGTGACCTTGAGCGGGTCAACAATGCCTCTCTCTATCATATTTACACCCAGTTCATCTTTGAGGGCATCATAGCCTATGCCCGGTTTGCTTTCCTTCACCTTATTTATTACTACCGAGGCTTCTCTACCGCTATTTGTAGCGATGCACCTCAGAGGTTCTTCCAACGCTCGTTTCAAGAGATTCACCCCGGTAGCCTCATCACCTTCCAACTTGAGCTTCTTCAAGGCTGGCAAGGCATTGAGGAGGGCAACACCACCACCGGGCAGAATACCTTCTTCCACAGCCGCTCGAGTAGCTGACAAGGCATCCTCTACACGGTGTTTTTTCTCTTTAAGTTCTGTTTCCGTAGCCCCACCTACCTTAATCACCGCCACGCCGCCTGCTAATTTAGCCAGCCTTTCCTGTAATTTCTCCTTATCATAATCCGAGGTGCTTATATCAATCTCGGACCTGATTTGCTTAATTCGAGCCTCAATATCCTTTGTTTCCCCCTTACCTTCGACAACGGTGGTATTATCCTTATCGGCAATCACCCTTCTGGCTCGCCCTAAATCTTCTACAGTAACTGAATCAAGCTTTCTACCAATCTCCTCAGATATAACCTCACCGCCGGTAAGAACGGCTATATCCTGAAGCATGGCTTTTCTTCTGTCGCCAAAGCCGGGGGCTTTAATTGCTAGCGGATTTAAGGTCCCCCGTAACTTATTGACCACGAGTGTCGCTAGAGACTCTCCCTCCACATCCTCAGCAATGATGACCAGATTCTTGGAGACTTGAACAATTTTCTCCAGAGCCGGCAGAATATCGTTTATGGCAGAGATCTTCTTATCCGTTATAAGGATATAAGGGTCATCTATCTCTGCTTTCATCTGTTCCGCATTGGTGATGAAATAAGGGCTGATGTAGCCGCGGTCGAACTTCATCCCTTCGACAAATTCCGTCTCGAATTTCAGCCCCTTGCCTTCTTCGACGGTGATAACGCCGTCTTTACCCACCTTTTCCATAACATCAGCAATCAAATTGCCAATCTCCGGGTCGATAGCTGATATAGCAGCGACCTGAGCCACTTGCTCTTTGCCAGCTACCGGTATAGCCATCTTCTTAAGCTCCGCAACTAAAGCCTCTACCCCTTTCTCAATCCCATGCTTCAGAGCCATGGAATCAGCCCCGGCAGCGATGTTCTTGAAGCCCTCACTAATAATAGCCTGGGCTAGAATAGTAGACGTACTGGTGCCGTCGCCACATTGGTCATTGGTCTTAGTGGCTGCCTGCTTTACTAGCTGCACCCCCATGTTCTCAAAGGGATCGGGTAACTCTATTTCTTTGGCTATAGAAACGCCGTCGTTGAGAACCGCAGGAGCGCCCCATTTCTTATCCAATGCTACAGGCCGCCCGCGTGGCCCCAGAGTCACCCTGATAGTATTAGTCAAGGTATCTACGCCATTCTTTAATGCTTTCCTTGCTTCTTCGCCGAAAATAATTTGTTTTGCCATTCGCTTACCTCCTTTTCTTAACTCATCTTGGCCAGGATATCGCCTTCACGCATGATAATCAGTTCTTCGCCATCCAGCTTAAACTCAGTGCCGGCATATTTGGAATAAAGAACCTTGTCCCCCTTCTTTACATCCATGGCAATACGGTTGCCCTCTTCAGTCAACCTGCCTGGACCGGCAGCAATGATTTTCCCCTCCTGGGGCTTCTCTTTTGCTGTATCCGGTAAAACTATCCCTCCTTTGCTTACCTCTTCCTTGGGCGTGGGTCTTATCACTACCCTGTCTCCCAAAGGTTCAATTTTAGCCATGTTCCCTCCTTTCCTAGACTTACTTTAGCACTCTGCCCTTGAGATTGCTAAATTTGTATTATATCAGGAAAAACTAAAAAAGCAAAAGGTTTTTACTAAAATTTGGCAAATTTTTTCTTGAATTCTTACACTAAACCGTGTATACTTTTAAATGATGGCGCAAAGAAAAAAGAGGAAAAGACAATGGAGTAAAGAGGAGGTCCGGGCGTTGAGGCAACACCTGAACTTAACTCAAGCAAGACTAGCTGAGGAACTAGGCACGCGGCAGCAAACAATCAGCGAATGGGAAAACGGGATGTATAAGCCTCGTGGCGCATCGGCTACCTTGCTCAGCATAGTTGCTGAGCGTAGCAGCTTTATTTACAGGGCCAAAGAAAAGCAGGATGAATGAAATTAAAGTCAGTTGTTGCGGTTTTTCCAGGGCCAAGAGGAAATATTGTGAGCAATGCGCTAAGGCTTAAACAATCCCGATTTAATCGGGACAAAGCGACAGGTAATTTTTTTACGCCATGATTACACGTAATCGGATAAAATTCTCGGAAAAGCAAGCTGCTCTAATATGGCAACAAGTGCTGGGAAGGGAGCTGCCCTCC
>DATBWO010000093.1:0-18250 GCA_036514775.1 Dehalococcoidia bacterium
TCACCGGCGGTAACCAGAGCCTCGCCAATAAGTACAGCATCAACTCCCCATTTCTCGAGCTTTTCAATATCCTTCCGACTTTTGATACCGCTCTCGCTAACTATGGTTTTCTCTTTGGGGATAAGGGGTCGTAAGCGGCGGGTGGTATTGATATCAACGACAAAGGTATTGAGGTCTCGATTATTAATTCCGATGATTTCCGCTTCACTGAGAACTGCTCTTTCTACCTCGCCTTCATTGTGCACTTCAACCAGGCACCTTAAACCAAGACTGTGACTCAGTGAGATGAGCTCCTTAAGCTGTTCCTGGCTTAGAATGGCTGCGATTAACAATAAAGCATCAGCGCCATAGGCCCGGGACTCATATACCTGATAAAGGTCGAAGATGAAATCCTTTCTCAGCAGTGGCAGCCCAACCACTTCTTTGATTGCTGCCAGGTGCTCAATGTTGCCCATAAAATAATTTGCCTCAGTAAGCACTGAAATAGCCGCAGCGCCACCTTCAGCATAGGTCCGGGCTAATTCGGTGGGGTTGAAGTGGGGACTTAGCACCCCCCGTGACGGGGAGGCTTGCTTCACCTCGGCAATCAGTCGAATATGGTCGCCCTTGAGAGCCAGGACGAGGTCGAGCGACGGCTTCTGGTGGGCAATACGTTGTTGCAAATGAGTTATGGCAGCTACCTTCTTTCTTTGCTCAACATCTTCCCTTTTTTGGGCGATAATTTTATCCAACATTTCCTTTTTCCATCTTTCAGTTATCAGCTAACTACTGACTACTGGCTACTGACTACCCTTTATGCAGGCTCTGGCTGAGCTTGATTAGCTCGTCGAGTTTAGCCAGAGCTTGTCCACTGTCGATCGTCCTCTCGGCAATGGAGGCACCTTCTTTGAGGTCTGATGCTTGGTTGCCAGCCACCAGTGCGGCAGCAGCATTCATAATGACTATGTTCCGCCTAGCTCCCACCTCTCCGCTTAATATGCCGCGCAGTATCTTAGCATTTTGCCTGGCTGTTCCTCCCTTAATTTGAGTCATGCTAGCCTTCATAAACCCAAAATCATCAGGAGAAACTTCGTAAGGTGGCAATACCCTCTGTTGATTGACATCCCACACCAGAGATTTCCTGCTGATTGAGATTTCATCCATGCCATCTATGCCATGTACCACCAGAGAATGCTTTGTGCCCAGGCGGTGGAGAACGAAGGCAATCCTCTCTCCCAGTTCCTTAGAGGGAACACCGATGACCTGAAACTTGGCTTTGGCAGGGTTAGTGAGGGGGCCGAGAATATTAAACACAGTACGAATTCCGATTTCGCGTCGGGGGGCAGCGGCATATTTCATCGCTGGGTGGAAAACGGGAGCAAACATAAAACCGATACCTACTGTCTCCAAACATTGAGCGACGGCCTCAGCCCCAAGCTCAATCCTCACCCCCAGTGCCTCCAGGACATCGGCGCTACCGCAGTGGCTGGACATTGCCCGGTTGCCGTGCTTGGCCACTTTGAGTCCTGCGCCGGCGACAATGAAAGCGGCAGTTGTGGAGATATTAAAGCTGGAGGAGCCATCGCCCCCTGTCCCGCAAGTGTCAACCACTGGAGAAGTGACCCCCACCGGTGTTGCCCTGGCCTGCATAATGGTGGCTAAGCCAGCAATCTCGTCCACCGTCTCTCCCTTAATACGCAGTGAGGTGACAAAAGCGGCAACCTGGGCTGGCGTGGCTTCGCCAATCATTATCTCCTCCATTACAGCTGCTGCTTGCTCAAAGGTCAGAGAGCGACCGCTGACCACAGTTTCAATAGCTTCTTTAATCATTGCTGTGCTCCTTGCTTTAGAAAATTCTCCGGCAAGTCCTTCCTCACTTCAATCATAATTAACTCAAGGTAAAACCGAACGCGTAAAAGCATACTGCTCAGCCTCCGCCTGGTCAATAGCAGAGAGCAATGCCTGAGCTTTGTTCAAGCTTTCCTGGTATTCACGCTCAGGGATGCTATCGGCAACGATGCCCGCACCCGCCTGGATATAGGCGATGTTATTCTTGATAACAATGGTACGTATGGTGATAGCAGTATCCAGGTTGCCCGAGAAGTCGAAATAGCCCACGGCGCCGGCATAAGGTTCCCTTTTCTCCTTTTCCAGTTCGGCAATTATCTCCATAGCCCGAATCTTAGGTGCGCCGGAAACAGTCCCGGCAGGGAAGCAAGAACGGAGGGCATCAAACTGGGACAGTCCAGCCCTGAGCTTACCCTGAACATGTGATACCAAATGCATAACATGTGAATAGCGTTCCACATCCATAAGCTGAGTTACCTCGACTGTGCCTGGCTCGCTAATTCTCCCGATGTCATTACGCCCCAGGTCAACGAGCATGATATGCTCAGCGCGCTCCTTTTCATCGTTCTTGAGTTCCTCTTCCAAAGCCAGGTCTTCAGCGGCATCCTTACCCCGACGGCGAGTGCCGGCAATAGGATGAGTGGATACTATGCCATCCTCAACTCGCACCAGAAGCTCGGGGGAGGCTCCGGCAATATAGAAATCACCTAAGTGGAGGTAGTACATGTAGGGAGAAGGGTTAATAGAGCGCAACGCCCTATATATAGCGAAGGGATTGGCGTAAGTACGTCTTGCCAACCGTTGTGATAAGACAGCCTGAATTATATCGCCGGCATAGATATACTCCTTGGCTTGAGATACTATAGCCTCGAACTCTGCCTGAGAAAAATTTGATGACACTTCAGACTTATCTGGTGGCGCATTCTCAAGAGTCTCAGAATGCATCGGCTGCTCCAGCCTGTTCACCAGGTCGTCAATTTTACAAGTTGCCTCCCGATATGCCGTGTCCACATCTCCATCTAAGTGAGCATGAGAGACAACCTTGATTTTGTGGGTAACATGGTCAAAAACAAGCAAGGTATCCGCCAGCATCAATACAGACTCGGGGAGCTCTTGAGGGTCCTGGACAGGACAGGGCAGTCTCTCAAAGTAGCGGGCAACTTCGTAACTCAAGTAGCCAACCATGCCGCCGTGAAATCTGGGGAGGTCGGCAACGGGCACGGGATGAAATTGAGCTAACTCCTTTTCCACCAGATTCAGCGGGTCAACGGGATTCTCATTTCCTGTCCTTAAGACAAGAAGAGGCTCAGTGCCAATGAAGCTATAGCGGGCCAGTCGCTCACCGCCCTCAACACTTTCTAAAAGGAAGGAGTAATTGCCGCGGGCTATCTTAAGGTAAGCGGATACTGGCGTCTCCAGGTCAGCCTGAATGTCACGGCAAACTGGTACCAAATTGCCGTACTTCTTCAGTTGGCGAACCTGTTCCAGAGTAGGATAATACATATCACCTCGCAATAAAAAAACCTCTCGCTCAGGGGCGAGAGGTTTAACCTTCGCGGTGCCACCCTTTTTCGGCCTTTTTGGCCATCTCTTTTCAGGTACAGCCTAATTTGGCGATACCCTGGACTGTGATAACGCTGCCCCTGCGGCAAAGCCTACTCAGTGTTAACCTTTCGGTTTGCGGCTCCCAGGTCCATTCCAGCCTCGCGTGAGTATCGGCTCACACCTTCCCCGACTCTCTGAACTCCGCCTTAAGCTGTACTAGTCCTGTTCTCAGCCTTTCCCCATATTCAATTATTTAAACTATAAACCTCGTCCTGTAGTTTGTCAATAATGTGATTTAAATGGTGCTAATTTGCCAACTTTTGCAACCAGTGCTCAAAATAAATCAATTCAAACTTCCTCTATCATCTTACCAAATTTAATCCATAAAAAATCAAGGAAAAAGAAGTTAACGAACTGAATTCGGCAGGCGAGGCTTCGCCGTATTCAGTTGTTAAGGTACTTTTGTTTTCTAGCTTTATCGTGAAACAAAAGCCTCTTTTGTTATATCTGATAACCTAGCAGGTTTGTCCCTCCCAAGCTAGTAGTCGTAACCAAAAACGGAAATGGAAGAGCCTCTCATGCGAGAGGCTCTTAGACGAAATAAGGAAGTCCTTCAGGCAAAAAGGGGTCAAATATAGGTGGGTGATAGAGTCGTGTTAGAATTGGTGCAAGACTTAGAACTGGTAAAAGACCTTGTGGAGAAGGTAACTCCCGCCTATCCACTGAAGATTGAGGCTATTGCCTCTGCTAATATAATGTGCCGACGAAAGTAGCTTTGAGACCGGTAACATGATAAAATTAGGTACAAATGACAGGCCAAACACAAATAAATGCTGATAAGTAATACATAATCTTATGAGCTTAGTAGACGATTGTTATCTAAAGGCAATGGAAATTATGAAGATTAACTCCACTGATTTTGGCTTCATAGCCTCCAAAAGTAGAGCTAACTGTATCTGGAATCGAGATGGTAGTGTAGTTTGCCTAGGTGCCATGTTGACGGGAGACAGTGAACTAGTGGCTACTGCCAAGCGAACACTGACTACACTCAAGGAGCGACAGACTCCTTTGGGACAGTTACCGAATGTTGTATACCTGGACTCAGTCAGAGTCAATTACTATGCAGTTGATGCTACTGCCTGGTGGATTATAGCTGTGGACTGCGTCTGGCGTATGACTAGAGATGCCGCGTTTCTCGCTTCCTTCCAAACCGCAGTCGAAAAGGCGATTGTCTGGCTCCAATACCAGACAATAGACCCATCAGATTTGATAATCTCACCACCAGCCGCAGACTGGATGGATTCTTCTGTGCAAAGATGGGGCAAAGTACTCTATAACAATATTCTCTACTACAAAGCACTACTATGCGCTAACGAAGTTGCTGGTGACACATTAAGAGGAAAGCCAGTGGTAGTAGAAAAGATAATGGCTTGGATTAATCTCCTCTTCTGGCCAACAGGACTGGTGAAGGAGTGGATATCAGGATGGGGTTCGGAATTCTATGAAGATGCCATAGACCCGAACAGGGAGCATTATCTGAACTACCTATCTTTTGAGAGCTATGACACCAGCTGCGATGTGGTAGCCAATTGCCTTGCTATTATTTGGGATATTGCAGACAAAAAGAAACGAGGCAAAATCCTAAGTTATTTCCACGACAGGCAACTTTCCGAGTCTTTCCCAATAAGGGTATTGGACCCGCCTATTTTTCAACCTGTGTCCTCATGGAACCCTAAAATAGACCTCTATCGTCCCCCGGCCGGGCGAAACTTGCCCTATTGTTACCACAATGCTGGAGTCTGGCCCTGGGTAGGCGGATTATATGTCGCCACCCTGGTCAAAGCTGGAAAGCACTCTCTAGCTGAGAAGGAACTGAACCGACTGGCTGAAGCTAATAGGGTTGGCGTGGAAGGTGAATGGGAATTTAACGAATGGCTTCATGGTAAAACAGGTAAGCCAATGGGAGCTTGCTACCAGTCCTGGAACGCCGCTGGCTATATAATTGCCTATAAGGCAGTAACTGAAGGTATATTCCCCTGGGGGTTCGCTAACAAGCTAGACTGAAGCATATTATTCATCGTAAGCTCCAGTTGCTATATATGGGTGTACGAGTACAAAACGAGGAGGGCGCCATGAACAGACTATACGGAGGGATCGAAGCAGGTGGAACCTGGTTTGTCTGTGCCGTGGGGACAGGGCCAGATAATTTATCTGAGATTCGATTCCGTACTACCACGCCGATGGAAACAATCAAAAAGGCAATCGATTTCTTCATAGAGCAGTCAAAGAGAGAACCATTAACAGCTATCGGCATTGGCTCTTTTGGGCCGGTCGACATCAATCCTGCATCGCCCACATATGGCCATATCATAGTTACTCCAAAACCAGGGTGGACTAACATCGACTTCGCTGGAATTGTAAAACAAGCTCTCAACATACCTATCTGCCTTGATACCGACGTGAATTTAGCCGCCCTGGCCGAACATCGCTGGGGTGCAGCCCAGAAGCTGGACACCTTCATCTATCTAACCGTCGGCACCGGGATTGGTGGTGGAGGTATGGTAAATGGGCAACTCATGCATGGGCTGATTCATCCTGAGATGGGCCATATTCGTGTGCCCCACGACTGGAAGCGTGACCCCTTTCCCGGTAGTTGTCCATTCCATGAGGATTGCCTTGAGGGATTGGCAGCATCGCCAGCATTAGAACGGCGATGGGGGCAACCACCTGAGACGTTGCCGCCTGACCACCAAGCATGGCAGTTGGAGGGGCATTATTTGGCTCTGGGACTGGCAAACTTCATCTGTACCCTTTCACCTCAGCGGATTATGTTGGGTGGTGGAGTAATGGAGCAGCCTCAACTACTCCCGATGGTGCGCAAAATGGTTCAGCAACTACTCAACGGATATATACCGGCACCCGAGGTTCTAACAAAGATTGACGAATACATTGTGCCTCCCAGCCTGGGTAAGCAAGCAGGAGTGTTGGGGGCGATAGCACTTGCATCCCAGTTGCACAAATAAGATTTCAGTCCAACTTCAATACAACAGAGTAGACTAATTCACTCTAGCTTATCGCTCACAAGTAGGCAAAGAGAGCGAACCGTATTGGTGGTAGAAATGCTCCATGATTCGATATACTATCCGTTTATAAGACCAAGCTATCTATTTTCTCCCTGATAAATCCGATGGCTTCTCGGAATCGCCTCGGCAAATATAGCGGCTTTATCCCTATCCCATGCAGTTTGAACCCCGACCTCGCACCCACAAAGAATATTACTATACATATGAACAGGGGGAGCAAAGGTAATAGAAACTGCGTAATCATGTCTGATGTGAGCCATGTTGGGGTTGATAGCGCAATGCTGTTAATCCAGCTATCTATCTGAGCAACAAATGTGCTGGAAAATATGGGTCTCAGGGAAGGTGCGATAAGTAAAAAGACAGAAATCACCATTCCCCAAACCAGGGTTTTCCACGGATATCTGCGAGCGTGCTCAATAGACTTGATATCGGCGTAACGCAGCTCGGTTACTTTTCGGGAGATAATTCCATGCCTGATAAAAACCCGCTTATTGGTAGCAACTATCCCTGAGGTACCAACTGTCCAAGTCTTCAGGGCGTGTTCAGGCGTGACTAAAGTGGCTTGCACTTCCGGCGGAATCCCGTCTAGCCCACTCTCCTTCATCATTTCTGTCTCAATGGCGGTATTCAGTTCTTCTACTAGCCTGGAAATGGTTAACTTGCTCGCCTTTGCTTTGGCGTTACTCGACATCTGGCTATATTTGCTATCATCTTCTAGTAGCTTGACTATGGCATTGCAGGCACCATCAATATCATCAGGCCCCTTTACGTGGAAACCTTCGACACCATCCTGAACTACCCAGGACTGTCCACCGGTCGCGGAGGTAATTACCGGAACGCCGCAGTACATAAACTCAAGCTGAGCTATTCCTAGGGCTTCGAGGTGGCTCATAATGATATTCAGATAAGATGCTTTAATTAGTTGAATCTTTTCTTTCTCCTCTATCTCCCCGAGATATGTTACGTTGGGCAGGCTATTAGCCAGTTCTACAAACTCTTCAGCATAGGTTGAGTCGCCCTTCCCAGCGAGAATGAAATGAAGATTTTGCCTCTCTTTCAGTTTCTCAGCAACTTTGAGCACTGCCATAGGATTTTTCCTTTCCTCAATAGTGCCCAAATAGGACACAATCTTGGTACCAGGATTTATGCTATACCGTTTGAGGAAATCAGCAGTATCCTCGGCAGCGAAATGAAGGAAGACTTTGTCATCCACACCCCCGGGGAACAGAAAACATTTCTCTGGTTTTCCTCCCATCTTGACCTTAGAATTTTTCTCGAAAGGTGTCACCACCAGGATAAGATTGGCTGCATCCATGATTTTGGTCAGAGAGAACTTGTTCCAGGCTGTTCTGAAGGTCAATTCAGGAAGGGAATACCTCTGGGGGGAAGCCTCCTGCAAATGCGACATGTGACAGAACACGATAGGGTCCTGGTAACCTCCAAGGTTTCTCATATCTCGCCGCCAGGTGGCAAATTTTGCTGCCTCCTCAGGTCCATTCCAAAGAGTGCTGTGAGTTATCAGCACATTTAGCTCAAACTTGTCGACTATTCTCTCTAGGATGTGAATGAAATCGCGGAAGATTATACGGCGTGGCGGCCATTTGGCTATGTGACTATCGACCCTTATCACCGGTATCTTCAGTACGCTATCTCCGGTATAGAGATATCCTGGACCTTTCTGCAAACTTTCGGCGGGGACTACTTCCTTGCCATCATGAAAGAGGCTGGTGATTAGGTAGGCTTTTTGCCCCAGCTTGTTGAACTCCCTGACCATTCTCTGAGCCACCAGCTCTTGGCCCTTGCTGGTGCTTGTCTGGTACATGACGATACCCAGTCGCTTATTTATCATTTTTCTAACCCCCTCCATATAATCTCAGGGAAATCCTTATCGAAGACCAGATTGTTTTCTAGGAGGTGTTGAAAAAACCTAGCTACGTCTTCAAATTTCACGTAATAGTTGCAGGTAAGGTCTCTTGCAGACTCCTCATGCAAAACACCAATGCCAATGTCGGCAACCTTGAAAGCTGGGTTGTCCACTTTGGAGTCGCCCATGTACATCACACCGCTCTTCACGCCAAGATTCCGCTTCAGTTCTGCTAGAGCTCTGCCTTTGTCAATGGGGCAGGGATAGACATCAAAAAAGGGCTGTCCTTCGTATCTAATCACGTTTAGAGGCGGCTTCTGACAGCAAGCCATCACTTTGTTTGCCTTGACTTCTGCCTCCCTCGGGTCTTGAGATTGCCTCCAGTCCACACAGAAGGCTATAGTTTGCCTTGTAGAATCCTTCTTTTCTTCGATGAACAGATGGTTATCACCGTAATGCTGGGCGTACTGCAAAGCCAGTGAGATGGAGGGTAACGCTGCGTTTACACAGGGGTCGGTAACTATCCTCTCACCGATTCTTATCTCCAGTCCACCGATGGCACACCAGGCACGTGCAAACGGAGTCTTGGGCACTATGAAGGCCATATCCTTGGTCGTTATAATACCCACTGGAATCAATTGCTTGATTCGATGCAGAACTGCCTCTGTTTCTAGAGGCGCTCTTGATTCCTGCCTTGGCACATTGAGTGGGCTTATTGTCCCATCATGGTCAAGAAACAGCCCCTGTATCTTCATCTGACCGATAGCCGGCATCAATCCCCCCTTTTGACTCGGTTTGGATGGTTTTACCTTTTGTCCACGGTGGTGGGCCATTGTGGACTCGAACCACAGACCCCGGTCTTATCAGGACCGTGCTCTAACCAACTGAGCTAATGGCCCTCGGCAGGCAAAATATAGCCTTTGTGGGAAGCGACTGTCAAGCTAAGGGGGGATTCGCCTCGGCTTAACGCTCTCTCAGCCTATTATCTTAGCGGTCTTCCTTTTCCTGCCAGAGAAGGGCCGCGGTATGCTTTATGACTTCGTAACTAAAACCGCGGTAAGCGAGATAACTTGATAGGCGCCGGTAAAAGTCCGGATAATCTAGATGGGCCAGGGCCGGCATCCGGCTAGAGCCGAGCGTATAAGCAATCTCTTCGTCATCTATGTCCTTGGTCACCTGTTCGATGATTTCTGCGGCTACTTTTTTGTCTCTTAATTCCCTTCTTATTAATCTTTTGCTCTTAGGCCTGAAGGATAGGCGGTTATCCTTCCAGAATTGGGCGAAGGCGAAATCATCGCTTAAGTTTTGCTCCCTGAGTCTGGCAATTGCTGTCTCGGCCACTTCATTAGCAAAACCGCGTTTGTGAAGCCACTGCCTGATTTCCCCTTCGCTGCGCGGGCGATAACTGAGATAGTAGTAGGCTGCATTAAGGCAGTCCTGCAAGGAATTACTATCCGTCAACTGGATTCTTTCTGAATTACGTCAAGCTCCGACGTTGTCGGAGGTTTCTGAACCTTCTCCGAGAGAGATGCTGGGAATAGCTGTTGAAGCTCTTATTGCGCTTTCTAGTTTTGAAGCTAGTTCGGAGTGTTGCCTCAGGTAATCCTTGGCATTTTCCCTGCCCTGCCCCAGCTTCGTATCACTGTAAGTAAAGAAAGCACCAGCTTTCTTTATCAAGCCTGTTGCTACCCCAAGGTCAACCAGATTTCCCTCTTTGCTTATCCCATGATTAAACATAATATCAAATTCAGCGCTGCGAAAGGGAGGAGCTACCTTATTCTTAACCACCCTGGCCTTTACCTTTGCGCCTACCATTTCTGTGCCCTGCTTGATGGAGTCACCACGCCTCAAATCTATCCTCACCGAACTATAGAACTTAAGCGCCCTTCCCCCGGGAGTTACCTCAGGATTACCGAAAAAAATGCCCACCTTTTCTCGCAACTGGTTAATAAAAACAACCGCTGTTTTAGACTTACTGATAGCAGCACTCAATTTTCTCAGTGCCTGGGACATCAATCGGGCCTGCAAACCAACATGGGCATCGCCCATCTCGCCTTCTATCTCAGCTTTGGGCGCCAGGGCAGCTACACTGTCGATGATTATTACATCTACACCACTGCTTCTCACCAGGGTTTCCGTAATTTCCAGAGCTTGCTCGCCGGTGTCAGGTTGGGAGATAAGTAAATCGTGCAGGTTGACACCGCAGTTAGCGGCATATCTAGGGTCAAAGGCATGCTCAACATCAATATATGCGGCAATACCGCCAGTTTTTTGAGCTTCAGCGATTATATGCTGGGCGAGTGTAGTTTTACCTGAAGCCTCGGAACCAAATATCTCGGTAACTCGCCCTCTGGGTATGCCACCTATTCCTAAAGCCAGATCAAGAGCCAGCGCCCCGGTGGGAATGGCATCTCCAGCTACTCTGGCTGGAACTTCGCCTAACTTCATAATCGAACCTTTGCCATATTGCCTCTCGATTTGCTCTATGGCTAGTTCGACTGCTTTCTCTTTCTCAGTAGCCACTCTTTGAATATTGTATCATGGAGACTATAACCCAATCAATGAGAAAATAATGAAGGGTCTACACTTTTTAACGTAAAAATTTACCTTAGTTTACCACTGCCGCTGAAAAGCAAAGCTTTTCTACTTATAGCCCAGGAGTTCCTCTAAGCCTTTAGCCTGTTCCACATGATAAGGGCCCACTCTGGTGCGGCGAACTTCCACTACAGTAGCGCCCACCCCGAGTTTCTCTCCGATATCATGAGCAAGACTTCTAACGTAAAATCCCGAAGACACCTCACAAGCAAGGGTGAAATAAGGGAACTGGAACTCCTTGAGCTCTAGAGAATAGATGCTTACCTTTTTAGGTGGTATGTCTACGCTGACGCCCTTTCTGGCTAGTTGGTAAGCTTTTTGCCCCGCCATTTTTTTAGCTGAAAACGGGGGAGGGGTCTGCCAAATATCACCATGAAACTCCCTTAAGGCCCCTTCCAATTCCTCTCTAGTTACTTCGTTGTCGCTGCGCCGTAAAACCTTTCCTTCAGAATCAAAGGTATCTGTCTCGACACCAAGAATAGCCTTGACTTCGTAAGCCTTGTCCAGCTTGAGGAATGAGGATGCGTTTTTCGTGAACTTACCTGTGAGAATAACTAAAAGCCCCGTCGCCAGGGGGTCTAGGGTTCCCGTATGCCCAGCCTTCACGTTGAACTTCTTTCTTATCCGCTCTACCACTCGGGAGGAGGTAAGCCCTTTAGGCTTGTCCACCAGTAACATTTTGTCCATCCCCCTAAGTATAACGGAAAACCTGGAGCTTATCATTTGCCAAGGCTTGTTTACAAATGTGGGTTTTGACAGGTTTGCTAGCTAATGCTATCATAACTTATATAAAGTAGATTGCGGCCAAAGTAATGATAGTAAAATGGTCAATTTGGTTGAGGAGGGGATCTAGGGGGTGGTAATAGGTGGATGCCGCCGGTAGTTGGCTTTTATTAGCCTTTCTAGTTTGCTTAGCCCTTTCAGCTTTCTTTTCCAGTGCTGAGGCAGCTTTTATCGTTTCGCCTAAAGCTAGTAGTAAGCTGGTTGCACAATTCTTTTACTCAGGGTGAGCATTAATGGTGAACATTAACAGCATCTTTGTGATATTGTTTTTCATCTGTCT
The DNA here is from genome assembly GCA_036514775.1 of Dehalococcoidia bacterium. Classification (GTDB taxonomy): domain Bacteria; phylum Chloroflexota; class Dehalococcoidia; order GIF9; family AB-539-J10; genus RBG-13-51-36. Next base: position 11,978 of record DATBWO010000093.1, read on the forward strand.
TGGGTGTGCCGCTTTTTTCTGCAGTGCTGAGACTGCTTTCATTGGTATGCAGAAGCTGCGTCTGCAACATCTGATCCAGAGTGGACACCCTTCTGCCAAAAGGGTGGCAAAGATTGTGGAACAGCCGGAGAAATTTCTCGCTACAGTTCTTTTGGGTATCAACTTCTTTGAGACGGCAGTAGCCACTCTGGGCACAATCATTGCAGTGTCACTAATCCGAGATGCGAACTGGGCAGTAGCCATTGCTACCATTGTGATCACTATAGTAACCTTAGTTTTCGCTGAGCTTGTTCCTAAAAGCTTGGCAGTTCGTTACGGAGAAAGATTGGCTCTGAGATATGTTAAACCTCTAGAAATCATCTCAGCCGTCCTCCATCCTCTGATTTACATCTTGAACCACATCGGGATTAGGTTTACCAACTTAGCCGGGGAGGGCGAAATTTCCAAGCCGACCATCAGCGAGGAGGAATTTCATACAGCTATCAGTATAGGTGAAGCTGAAGGGGTAATGAAGGGTGATGAGGCAGAGATGTTACACAAGGTGTTTGAATTCACCGACAGCCCCGTGAGCAAGATAATGGTCCCGAGGACGGAAATTGCCTGGGTAGAGCAAGGGATAAAGCTAAAGGATTTTCTGGAGCTTTATGCCAAAAGACGCTACAGTCGCTTCCCTGTGTATAAGGATAACACTGACAACGTGGTGGGCATATTGCATGCCAAGGATGTGCTGCTGAAACTAACCGATGAATCTGACAGCAGAGACAGCGTCATTGACGATTTGGTACGCCCAGCCTATTTTGTGCCTGAAAGCAAACGCCTGGGAGAACTCCTTGCCGAGATGAAAGACGGCGGCTACCATGCAGTAATCGTGGTAGACGAGTTCGGGGGAATCGCGGGAATGGTCACCTTGGGGCAGCTAACTGAGGAGATTGTCGGCGATATTCATGACGAGCTAACGGGAACAGAAAAGGACTTCATTGTAACTGGCGACAGCACCTTTCAACTGGATGGAGGATTCAGGATTGAGGAAGCCAACGAGGAATTGGGGCTGAATTTGCCCGGCGGTGATTATGAAACTGTAGCCGGCTTTATTCTCAGCCACCTTGGTCGGGTACCGAAGCAGGGGGAGCAGTTTAAGTACCAGAACCTGAAGTTTGTTATCACTGAAATGCGGGGAATGAAGATAGAGAAAGTCATAGTAACCAGGGGAAAAGGCGTTGCTGCATCGTAGGTCAGAGGGGAGCTTGAGTTTATTCTAACTTAACATGGTGCGATTTTGGGTGAAGACCTTGAGAAGTTAAGAGAAATCATCCCTGACCCGGCGCGCCAGCAGAAAGCACGAGAATACAGTAGGCTACTGCGGCGCGGCTCATTTCTCGAGCTCGGAATAGGGCTCATCCTGTTACTAGTCCTTCTTTTCACTCCTGCCTCAACTACACTGGCGAGCCTTTTGGCTTTTCCTTCTCCATGGTCAGCAGCCCTGTATCTGCTAATCCTGGCAGGAGGCTATGGAGTGATAGTGACACCATTAGGCTATTACTACGATTTTGTCCTGCCCCATCGTTATGGCTTATCAAAGCAAGGCCTGGCAAGCTGGCTCAGGGACAAGGTTAAGGCTTCGGGGCTGAAATTATTGCTAGGTTTATGTCTGGTTATAATCGTTTACTGGCTTATAGGGAATCTCCCGGCGCTGTGGTGGCTAGCAGCTACTTTGATTATGTTCTTAGTCAGCTTAATCCTTACCTGGCTCACGCCCACTTTTCTTATACCCTTATTCTTTAAATTAAAGCCCTTAGAAGAAGGAGGGCTCAAAGAGAAATTGGTAAATTTAGCCAGGAGGGCTGGAGTTGATATTGAGGAGTGCCTTACCATGGATTTAAGCAGCAAAGCTACTACAGCTAACGCCATGCTAAGCGGCTGGGGCAAATCTAGACGTATTATCTTCAGCGATACTTTGCTCCAGGGATATTCATGGGATGAAATAGAGGTAACTCTGGCTCATGAGCTAGGACATCGTCTCCACCATGATATTCCCAAGCTCATAGGAATCCAGGCAGCTACCTTTTTATTAGCATTTTATCTGGCCAATCTAGCCCTGAGAGCTGGAGTGGTATTATTCTCCCTCCGGGGAATAAGTGATATCGCTGGCCTTCCCTGGCTAATTCTCGTTCTGGCCATGCTTATCTTGGTATTACAACCAGCACTTAATTGGTACAACCGTCGCATAGAAATAGCGGCAGACAAGACTGCATTGGCGTTAAGCAATAACCCTCAAGCCTTTATTGCTTTGATGACTAAGCTGACCGACCAGAATCTTAACGAGGTCGAACCTAGCCAGTGGGCGAAACTTCTATTTTATGACCATCCCACCTATAATGAGAGGGTAAAACTAGCTCATAATTATATTTCTCGCTGTCAGGGCGAGGCAATCTAAGGAGGCCTGTTGAAGCTTATTTTAGTTAGGCATGGTGAAACTCATTGGAATAAGGAGAGGCGTATCCAGGGAGGCGATAGCGATATCGAACTAAATGATAACGGACTGGAGCAAGTCAGGAAGCTAGCAGTTTTCCTCGGGAATGAGCCCATTACTGCTATAGTCTCCAGTCCTTTGCAGCGAGCTATAGCTACAGCCGAAGTCATAGCTAGCCATCACCGATTGCCTGTGGAGATTGTTCAAGGGCTTAGAGAACTTAAAGTTGGTGACTTGGAAGGCATATCTGTTTCAAATTTAAGTACCACTTTCAGTCAGTTTTTATTGCAATGGTGGCAAGATGGAAAAGCAATCAAATTGCCCAACGGAGAAAGTCTTGCTGAATTGCAGCAGAGAGCCTGGGAGGTTATTGAAGGTCTGCTGGAAAGACATAAAACTGATCCTGAGCACAACGAAGGGACTACGGTGGTAGTAGTCAGCCATTACTTCGTTACCTTAGCCATCATTCTCAAAGCTTTAAATTTGCCTCTGGACTGCTTTATCAAATTCAAAGTAGACCTTGGTGGAGTAAGCATTCTTGAGTTCCGGGATTATGGAGCCCGCTTGGTGGCATTTAACGATACCTCCTATCAGAGTTAGCTGCGGAGGCAAGGCAAATAGCAATAACAAATGACCAAGCTCAAATGTCAAATCAAGCTCAAAACCCTTAATAATGGCAAATGACAAAGAGGAATAGTTTTGGCATTTATGCATTTGGATTTTGATATTTGGGTTTATTTAGAGTTGCGAGAGGCAAAGCAGAGAAGTAATTCCTATGGGTAAGGTTAAGTTAGAGTCAAAAATTATAGATTTTATCCAGCGGTATAGCTTGATTCCACCTGGGGAGATAGTGGTTGTCGGGGTCTCAGGTGGTGCTGATTCGGTATGTTTACTCCATGTCCTGGCAAAATGGCAGAAGGGATTAGGAATAAAACTTCATGCAGCTCATCTCAACCATCAACTTCGGGGAGTTGAGTCCGAAGCTGATGCTGAATACGTGTCCGATCTGGCTGGCTCGCTGGGCATTCCCATTAATATTGATAGGCAGGACGTGGCGGCCTACAGGGCTGAAAGAAATTGCTCTATTGAGGAAGCTGCCCGGGAACTACGCTATGCTTTCTTTACCAGGGTGGCTGGAGAGGTCGGAGCTAATCGAATAGCCATAGGGCATACCAGGGACGACCAGGTAGAGACCATTTTGATGCACATATTACGGGGAACAGGAATTACCGGATTGTGCGGGTTAGCCCCTTGCTCGCCTGTGGCGTATGATGGACAGGGACGAGCAAGGGATTTGGAGGCGAAGCCCCCGATGCCTCTGACCCCCCGTGTTATTGCGAGTCCCGATTCATCGGGACGAAGCAATCTCCTGGTAATAAGACCGCTTCTGGATATTACCAGGGAGGAAACAACAACTTATTGCCAGGAACATCAGCTTGCCCCGCGTATTGATTCCTCTAACCTTTCACTTTCCTTTTTCCGCAATCGCCTTCGCCTCCAGTTGTTGCCTCTGCTCAGACAGTATAATCCGAGCATTGATCAAGCCCTACTCCGTTTGGCTGATATTGCCAGAGAGGATAATGCCTTCATTGAACAGCAAGCTTCTGAGTTATGGGACGAAGTGGCCAGGCAGGGAAATAACGCCATTTACCTGGATAAAAAGCAGCTTGCCAACTTGCCGATAGCCTTGCAGAGGCGCTTATTGAGAATGGCTGTAACCAAGTTAGCCGGGGATATTCGAGACATCGAAGCCAGCCACATTGAAGCAGCCAGGAGCCTGCTAAACAAACCGGTAGGCAAAAAGCTCTCTCTTCCCCATGGCCTTATCTGCCAAGGAGGATATGATGAACTCGTCATTGCGAGCCCTTCACCTCCTGTCATTCTGAGCGAATCGCAGAATCTCCAGACGTTCAGAGTAGACTCCGCACCGGAATCTCAGCTTCCGCCATGTCCCTTTCCTCCACTGTCAGGCGAATTCTCTCTTAAAGTGCCTGGTAAGACAGTTTTCCCGGGATGGAAGGTGATAGCCAGCATAGTTGTTCGAGAGCGAGTGGCTTCTCGGTCATTGCGAGGCGTCCTGGATACAAGCGAAATAACTTGCCAGAGCAATTTCGTTGCCAATTTCGATTTACACAAAACAGGAACTGCGCTCTTTGTCCGTAAGCGCCGGCCGGGAGACAGATTTCAGCCCCTGGGGATGAGCATGCCTAAGAAACTCTATGAGTTTATGGTTGACGCCAAAATACCCAATCCCTGGCGAGGCCACATCCCAATTGTCTGTTCTCCTCAGCAAATCATCTGGGTAGTAGGCTGGCGCATTGATGACAGAGTCAAAATTACCCCGACAAGTCGGGGCAAGGAAATCCTTCGTCTGGAGTTTATCAAGTCGCCATGAATAGAGTGTTGATTTGTCATTGCGAGGAGCCGAAGGCGACGAAGCAATCCCAGAGATTGCCACGCCCCGACAAGTCGGGGCTCGCAACGACAAGGAGGAGTCGCTAGACACTCTTAATGAAAGCAGTAGATAGGGAATTACGTTTACGCCGTCTTACTGTCGACGAAGCCCTATGGCGGCTTGACCAATATCTCTACGATGCCTTTATGGGTGGTTTGTCCTCTGTGCGCATTGTTCATGGCAAAGGGACAGGAAAATTACGCAATGCCGTACATGACACACTAGCCAGGAATCCTCTGGTTAAATCCTATCGCCTTGGTGATTATGGCGAAGGAGACTATGGCGTCACCATAGTGGAGTTGATAAATCGTTAGAACTTGTCTCCGAACTTAGAAACATTATGTGGCTTAGCCATTGCTTATCCGTGGCCGGAAATTTTATAATGCTTCTTGATTTCTGGGGGCCAGGGCATGGAAACAATTAGAGAGACATTGAGGCAAGAGCGAATTCTTGTTGAACAGGAGGAATTATCAACCGGGATTGAGGAAGCGCATAGTGAGATAAAATTCTTACGCAGGCGGCTTGACCGGCTGGCGAAGTTACTATCACTTCTCAAGGAAAAACACCACAATAGATTAGATAGCCTCTCTACCCAGATTAGTGACATAGATATACAAGAGTGGGAGCTCAGAAGCCTGACAAAGCAACTGAAAGGGAATAAAGAGAAGCAATCAATTATTAAAGAACAGATAGCTAACATGGAGAGGCGGAAGAAAACCCTTCTCGGAGTAATAAAACAAATTGCCGGCTATAAAAAATCAAGTAATGCCCACGTTGAAGCAATAGAAGAGGAACAAGAAATCCTTTCTCAGAGGATTCATGACTTGGAGCATACGCTAGAGCTTATAGGACAAGCCGAACTAAATAAAAAAGAGCTGGAGATTGTCGTCCAGCGAATTTATGCCAAAAAAGGATTGCTGGAAGAGCATGCCCTGGACCTCAGCAAAAGGACTATAGATTTGCTCTTCGATTTTTACATACCTCCCCGGAGTAAAAAACGCCTTAAGCTATAAGCTATCTATCGGCGGTCTGCTACAGGGGCTTGGGTAGATTCAAAGCGCAGTTTCTTGAGACGCAGCGGCTCAAAGCTTATCAGTCCGGCTTGCCTACAGGGCGGGTCGGCTAACCCCCGGCAAGAGACATGACAGTTAGCAGTACAACCCGGAACAGGCTTGAACCTACCATCAGCTTGCTTTCGGGCAAAGGGCAGTGGTAATCCCTCGCAGTGCGGGATACCCGGGGAATCACTTTCCCCGGCGGGAAGTTCCTGGCAGGTGGCATAGGTCATACCTCTGTCTTCAACCAATTCTTTTACTTTACGGTGGAAGCTGAGCCTCAAATCCCGGCG
>DATBWO010000094.1:0-3937 GCA_036514775.1 Dehalococcoidia bacterium
AACCAGCTCATTTACGTCTCGGCTACACCCAAGCCCTATGAATATGAGCGCAGCCAGCAAGTAGCGGAGCAATTAGTCCGCCCCACTGGTTTATTGGAGCCTACCGTGGAAGTTAAGCCAGTTAAAGGGCAAATTGATGACCTTATTCATCAAATAAAAAGCAGGGTAGCCAAGGGGGAGCGCTGTCTGATAACTACCTTGACCAAGCGAATGGCGGAGGAATTGAGCGACTACTTGAGAGAAATGGAGATTAAAACTCATTATCTGCATTCGGAGGTAGAGACTTTGGAGCGGGTGGAGATTCTCCGCGACCTCCGCCTTGGCGTCTATGATGTGGTAGTGGGCATTAATCTCCTTCGTGAGGGGTTGGACTTACCTGAGGTGAGCCTGGTAGCCATACTCGATGCGGATAAGGAAGGCTATCTCAGGTCAGAGGAAGCACTCATCCAGACTATGGGACGTGCTGCCAGACACCTAAATGCCCATGTCATAATGTATGCTGATACCATTACTCAATCCATGCGGAAGGCGATAGCGGAAACCGGCCGCCGCCGCCAGGTTCAGAAAGCTTATAACAAGGAGCACGGCATAACTCCCCAGGGAATCAAAAAGGCAATTAAAGATATAACTGAGAGAGTTCAAGCAGTAGCCGAGACGAGAGTCCCTTATGCGGTTACTCCGATTTCCAAGGAGGAAATGGCTCAACTTATCAAACAACTGGAATCCCAGATGAAGGCAGCAGCCAAGAATCTGGAGTTTGAAAAAGCTGCTATGATTCGCGACCGTATTATCGAATTAAGAAAAGACGAGGAACTAATTTCGCCCTTAATGAAACGATAATCAGGCAGTCGTTCACCAGAAGCTTGGGTTTTCTTAAAGTTAATCCTTTGTCCTTCTGATTGAGGAAATCAACCCACTCCATCCTGCGTCCCACTATAATTTGAGGACGATAAATGTGGCGACCCCGCTCCACTGGTAACCAATAGGAATAGAGGATTGTAGAAACGGTGCCAGTGTTTTATGTCAGGTATCCGGTCAACAGGAGCCACTGAACAGGCCAGGACTAAAGTAACAGGATAACTGGTACAAATGGGTGATTGACTCTTTCCAACACACAAGCCTATATTAATTAATATAGTTTGGCATAGTTGAGTAGTCTCAAGGGAAGGAAATATGCCCGTTATTATTAACGACCAGACCTATTACAGAACGGCCGAGGTTTGCCGGATGGTTGGCATCAGCAGAAATACCCTTTTCAGATGGTTGAAAGAGGGGATATTTTCCGACGTTGAATACCGGGACTGGCGGGGCTGGAGATTATTTACTGCAGCTCAATTGGAGACCATTAGAACGAAGACCACCCACGTTACCGCGATAAGGCGGAGCGGCTAAGGAGGCGGAAAGATGAAAGTGGCGGCCGAAAGAACGGAAGTAGAAAACTTATTCGAAACTCTAGCCAGCAAATCTCCAGTGGGACTTTACATCGTCCAAGATGGAAAGTTTTACTATACCAACCACGCCTTCCAAAGTACCACAGGCTACACAGAAGATGAATTGCTGGGCAGGGATGCTTTAGGGCTTGTCATTCCTGAAGACAGGGAGGGGGTCAGAGAAAATGCCATAAAGATGTTGAAGGGAAAACGCACCTCACCATACCAATTCAGGGTGACCCGCAAGAACGGCAGCATTAAGTGGATAATGGAGTCAGTTGTCTCCATCCAGTACCGTGGAAGACGGGCAACTCTGGGGAACTTCATAGACATCACTGAGCGCAAGCAGGCTGAGGAGGCGCTGCGAGCCGAGAGGAATAAGCTGCAAGCACTAATAGATGCCATGGAATACAACATCTCCATACAAGATACAGAATTTAACATTATTTATCAGAATGAGCCGTCAAGGATAGCCTCTGGTGACCACCTGGGGGAGAAATGCTACCGAGCTTATGAAAGCAGAAAGAAAGTGTGTGACGGGTGCCCAGTAGAAGAGGTATTTAAGGATGGTAAGTCACACACAGCGGAAAGGAGGATGGTAACGCCCTCGGGGAAGGTTATCTTCATGGAGAGTACGGCTACTCCCATTAGAGACGCCGGGGGGAGGATTGTTTCCTGCCTTGAGATTGTCAGGAATATCACCGCGCACAAGCAAGCAGAGGAGGCACGGAGAGAGGCGGAGGAGGAAAAGAGCGCTTTGCTTGAGGAAGCACCTGTCGCCATAATGCATGTGGACCTCAAGGGCAAAATCACCTATGTCAACAAGAGATTCGAGTCAGAGTCAGGTTACTCACGGGAGGAAATAGTCGGCAAGAACGGCTTTCGACTGGATTGGTTTCCTGCCCGTACGATGAAGTACTTCGCAAAAAGGATGGCAGCCAGATTGATAGGAAGCCCTGCCAAACATTGGAAAACTCAGTTCAAATGCAAGGACGGACGATGGATCTGGGTTGAACTAGAGGGCAACGTACTTAGAAGGTTGGGGGTTCCAGTTGGCTTTCAAATTATTGCCAGAAACATCACTGAGCGCAAGCAGGCGGAGGAGAAAGTGCAGCATCTCAACCTGGTGCTTCGTGCCATACGCAACGTCAACCAGCTTATCGCCTCGGGTACCGACCGCGACGGCCTGCTCAAAGGTGCCTGTGATACCCTTGTCAAGACTCGCGGTTATTACAGCGCCTGGATTGCCCTTCTAGACGGGTCGGGCAAGCTGGTAACTGCCGCTGAAGCTGGCCTAGGCAAGAGTTTCTTGCAAGTTATGGAGAGGCTCAAGCGTGGAGAGTTGACGCATTGTGGGTGTAAGGTGCTGGGGAAACCAGGCGTTTTGGTGATAAAAGACGTGTCGTCGGAGTGTGAGGATTGTCCTCTGGCAAAAAAGGATACTGGCAGAGATGCTATAAGCGTCAGGTTGGAATACGGCGGTAAGGTGTATGGGTTAATGACTGTTTCTATCCCGCCTGGCAGAGCTGCCGAAAAAGAAGAACAGGACCTGCTTAAAGAGGTTGCCCAAGATATCGCTTTTGCCCTGTACAGCATGGAACAGGAACAGGAGCGCAAGCGGATGGAGGAAGCGCTGCAGGATTCGGAAGAAAAGTTACGGAAAATGTTTGAATCGGTCACCGATGGGATATCAGTTATTGATTTGAAAGGTATCATCACCGAGGTAAACCAAAGGGCGGTGGAGATGCATGGCTTCAGTTCCAAGGATGAGCTTCGAGGGAAAAGTGCCATTGACCTGGTTGCTCCTCGCGACCACAAGAGAGTAGCAGCCGCCATGAAGAAAACTATAAAACAGGAAGCAATTAGACGCGCCGAATGCACTCTGCTCAGGGCAGATGGTTCTGAGTTTCCCGGTGAATTAAGTACCAGTGTGCTAAAGGATGCTTCGGGCAATCTCGTTGGTCACATCACCATTGCCAGAAACATCACCGAGCGCAAGCAAGCTGAGGAGGCTCTGCAAGCCGAGAAGAATAAGCTGCAATCACTAATAGATGCCATGGAGGACCATCTTACCATAAGAGATAAAGACTATAACCTTATTTATCAGGGTGAGCCGTCAAAGAAAATCTTTGGCGATCACATGGGAGAGAAATGCTACCGGGTCTATGGCGGTAGAGAAGAGGTGTGCGAAGGTTGTCCGGTAGAAAAGGCATTTATTGATGGCAAGTCCCACACCACAGAGAGGAAGACGATAACACCTCCGGGGGATGTTATCTTCTGGGAGAATACGGCTAATCCCATCAGAGACGCGGAGGGGAGGATTGTTGCCTGTCTTGAGCTTGCCAGAGACATCACCGAGCGCAAGCAAGCTGAGGAGGCTCTGCAAGCCGAGAAGAATAAGCTGCAATCACTAATAGATGCCATGGAAGACACCATCACCATACAAGATACAGAATATAACATTACTTCTCAGAATGAGCCGTCGAGGAGAGCTTCTGGTGGTGACT
>DATBWO010000095.1:0-4153 GCA_036514775.1 Dehalococcoidia bacterium
CCCTCCCCAAGCGCCTTACGGCTTTAGTGATGGAGCATTACCTCCACCACCACATGTGGTATTAGCACCGATTTCTCAGCGTTATCCCATACTTAGGGGCAGGTTACTTACGTGTTACTCACCCGTTTGCCACTACTCAACTTACATTGAATCGTTCGACTTGCATGCATGAAGCACGCCGCCAGCGTTTATCCTGAGCCAGGATCAAACTCTCCGATTAAAGAAATTTGACTAAGCTCTTTGAACCTTCCTTCCGCTATCCAATTGTTAAAGTGCAAAATAGAACCCCCCAGAGAACTAAGTCCCTGAGTAATTCTACCTTTATTAGAGTAACATGAGGGGAAAAGCTTGTCAAGCAAAAATCTAAATATTTTTTGTCCCCTTCCTACCTTATATATATCCATTTCTGATAACTATCAACAGCCGCAGAGTTGGCGCCGGCGTGCTTGACTTTTCTCCAATTCATCTCTATAATACTGAAGTCATTTAGATTCAGGCTCGCCTGAAAACGGGAATGACTGGGGGCGAGGTGGTGACTGCCGAGATTTTCCCAGGCAAATGCTCCTTAATAACTGGTATAATAGTGTAACGAGTGCCCGAGTAGCGCAATGGTAGCGCAACCGATTTGTAATCGGTAGGTTAGTGGGTTCGACTCCCCTCTCGGGCTTGGGCTGGTAGTTTTGGTGGCGAACCGGGAGGGGTGCCGGAGTGGTTAATCGGAGCAGTCTGTAAAATTGCCGCCCTGACGGGCTTCAGAGGTTCGAATCCTCTCCCCTCCACCAGGACAAAACTCAAAAGTTAAAAGCTAGACCTAAAACCTTTTTGAATTTTAACTTTCAACTTTTAAAATTGATTGGGCTGGGACTAGACACCAGCCTTGATAAATCTGTATAATATAACGATTGCCCACATAGCTCAGTTGGTAGAGCACGCCCTTGGTAAGGGCGGGGTCATCAGTTCAAATCTGATTGTGGGCTTAGAGTAAAGGGAGGATAAGGATAATATGGCTAAACAGAAATTTGATAGGTCGAAACCGCACGTTAATGTAGGTACCATCGGTCACGTCGACCACGGTAAGACTACGCTTACATCGGCGATAACGCTGGTGCTTTCTAAGCAAGCCGGCGCTGCCGCTTCATTCCGCGCTTTCGATACTATCGATAACGCCCCTGAGGAAAAGGCTCGCGGTATGACCATTGCCATCGCTCATGTGGAGTATGAGACAGCCAAGCGGCACTATGCTCACATCGACTGCCCAGGACATGCCGACTTTATCAAGAATATGATTACCGGGGCTGCCCAGATGGATGGCGCAATACTGGTAGTGAGCGCTCCTGATGGCCCGATGCCCCAGACCAGAGAGCACGTCTTGCTGGCACGCCAGGTGCAGGTGCCTTCCATAGTGGTTGCCCTGAACAAGGTAGATGTTATGGAAGACGAAGAGCTTCTGGAACTGGTGGAGCTTGAAGTAAGAGAGCTGCTAACAAAATACGAATATCCCGGTGACAAAACACCGGTAGTCCGGGTTAGCGCCACAAAAGCCCTAGATTGCGGCTGCGGCAAGAGAGATTGCAAGTGGTGCGGCCAAATCCTGAAACTAATGGATGCCGTGGATGACTTTATTCCTACTCCGGTACGCGCTAAAGACCAACCCTTCTTGATGCCCGTCGAAGACGTTTTCAGCATCAAAGGCAGGGGCACAGTGCCTACGGGAAGGGTTGAGAGGGGCAGCATTAAAGCCGGGGCAGAAATTGAAATCGTCGGTCTGCATCATGAACCGAGAAAAGTAGTGGCTACCAGTCTGGAAATGTTCCACAAGATTCTGGATTACGCCGAGCCTGGAGATGCCGTAGGTGTCCTCCTGAGAGGCGTCGAGCGTGAAGATATTGAGCGGGGTCAGGTATTAGCTGCCCCCGGCTCAATCAAACCGCACACCTACGCCAAAGCTGAGGTCTATATCCTGAGCAAAGAGGAAGGCGGCCGGCATACTCCATTCTTTAATGGATACAAACCTCAGTTCTACATCAGAACGACCGATGTCACAGGCTCAATCGAGCTGCCGGAAGGGATGGAAATGGCCATGCCCGGTGATAATGTGCCGATGAAGATAAAGCTGATTTATCCGGTAGCACTGGAGAAAGGCTTACGCTTCGCTATTCGCTAGGGAGGTAGAACGGTAGGCGCCGGCACCGTTACCGAAATCATAGAATAATGGCTAAGAAATCAGAAGCTAGAAACATTATCCATCTCGCCTGTAGCGAATGCAGAGAGAGAACATACACTACTACCAAGAACAGGCGGAGCGACTCTCAGCGCCTGGAGCTTAGTAAGTATTGCCCCCGTTGTCGCGTTCACCGGCTTCACAGGGAGGTTAGATAGGACACAGTTATGGACGCCTGCAGGCGTCCATAACTTGTTGTAAGCTATGAAGAATCGTAGTGCGACTGCCAGACGAACTAACCCGAGGTTCAGCTTCATTGGTGAAACAATAACCGAGCTTAAGAAGGTAGTCTGGCTTACCCGGCAAGAGGTGGCTTACCTGACAACCCTGGTCCTGATTGTCACTATCGTGGTAGGCCTGATTCTGGGAGTGATTGATTTTGGTTTTTCAAAACTGGTCAGCACTTTCTTCCTTCCCGGAGGTCAATAATTGGTCTTAAATAAAAACCACTGGTATGTTATTCACACCTACTCTGGACATGAAGAACGGGTAAAGAAGAATCTGGAGCAGCGCCTAAAGCTTGCAACCTTCGGAGAAGAGATTGCTCAGATAGTTGTACCCTCTGAAGAAGAGATTGAGGTCAGAGGCGGACAGAAGCGTACCGTAACCAAGAAAATATTGCCCGGGTATGTCCTGGTTCAGATGAAGATGACTGACGAGAGCCTTACCATGGTACTCAATACTCCGGGCGTGACCGGCTTTGTCGGCAGTGGCACCAAACCAGTCCCCTTAAAGGAAGAAGAAATCAACCGGATTCTCAAACAAATGTCAGCTGAAACACCGAAAGTCAAGGTCGGTTTCAAGCAGGGTCAGAGCGTACGGGTGACCGATGGCCCATTTACCGACTTTGTGGGCGTGGTAGATGAAATAAGCGCCGATAAAGGCAAGGTAAAAGTGTTTCTTTCCCTGTTTGGACGGGAAACGCCTGTTGAGCTTGACTTCTTGCAGGTGGAGAAGCTTTAAGAGTTTATTGAGTTGTTGGAGTTCGTAGAGTTCGTTGAGTTTGTTGGGTTTTAGGAGAAGGATATGGCGAAAAAGATAAAGGCGATTGTTAAGCTTCAGATTCCAGCCGGAAAAGCTAATCCGGCGCCCCCTGTAGGCTCGGCTCTGGGCCAGCACGGGATTAATATCATGGGCTTTTGTAAGGAATATAATGAGCGCACTGCCGCTCAGGCCGGCTCCATTATTCCGGCTGAAATAACCATCTACGAAGACAGGTCTTTTACTTTTGTTACCAAGATGCCACCGACGGCTGATTTACTGAAGAAGGCATTAGAGCTACCCAAGGGTTCGGGCACTTCCGGCCGGGAAACAGTGGGCACGCTCTCCCGGGAGAAACTGCGCCAGATAGCTCAGGTTAAAGCCAAAGACCTTAATGCAATCAGTGTCGAGGCAGCCGAGAGGACAGTTATGGGTACAGCTCGAAGTATGGGAATCGAGGTGGAGGACTAGAATGGCAAAACACGGCAAGAAATATTTAGAGGCAGCCAAGCTGCTGGACAAAGACAAGTCTTATCCGCCTGAAGAGGCTATAGGCCTTGCTAAGAAAATGTCCTATGCTAAATTCGATGAGACCGTTGAGCTTCACATCAGAATGGGACTCGACCCCAGGAATGCCAACCAGCAGGTGCGGGGAGTTACCTTACTGCCTCACGGTTTGGGTAAAGAGACCCGCGTGCTGGTTTTTGCCCAGGGAGAAGCCGAGAAAGCTGCCAAAGAAGCTGGGGCTGACATTGTCGGCGGTGATGATTTAGTCCAGAAGGTCAATGATGGATGGCTGGAGTTCGATACGGCGATTGCCACCACGGATATGATGGGTAAAGTGGGTAAATTAGGCAGAGTGCTGGGCAGAAAGGGTTTAATGCCCAATCCTAAATCCGGCACTGTAGTTTCGCCTAACGACCTGCCTCAGGCAGTCAGGGACGCCCGCAA
>DATBWO010000096.1:0-9860 GCA_036514775.1 Dehalococcoidia bacterium
TGAGATTTCTTCGTAGTGATCGTGGCGCAACATTGTTCTGGGGTCTTGATAACCCCCAGGTTGTTGACTTTGCCATATTCGTAATTTTTTTATCCTGGCTTATTATCAAGCTGCGCCAATTTCAGAAACAGGCTCCGGTGGCTGAGCTTGCTAACGAAGCTGCGTCGGAGCAAAATCGAGAAGATTAAGGCTCAGCACCTCTTCACCATTCCAGCGACTTTTTTCCAGGTTATAGACAATGTCTATGCGAGATGGAATTTCTTTTTGTTTTCTCTGCGAATCAAAATCCACAGCTTGCCAGGTTATATTTCCTTGTTTGAGTTTTAGTCTCAGCCACCCGCCATGGTTGCCGAAGTTACGACACTCGATTACCTCGACCTGTCGACTGAGAAAGGTCGGCTGCGGGTTGCCATAACCAAAGGGGCTCAACTTTTGGATAAGGTTAAAGGTCTCTCCGCTAAAAGTAGATAAAGGAAGCTCGGCATCAATCACCAGCTCCGGACGGAGGTCAAGATGACCTAACTGGTCTATAGCCAATCTCATAAGCCGTTCTTCCAACTGAGCCAAATTTTGGCGCGCTATGGTGAAGCCAGCAGCTAAGGGGTGACCACCAGAGGCAGTAAGTAAATCACGACATTCCGCTAAAGCAGCCACAATATCGAACTCAGTTATGCTGCGACAGCTACCCTGGCATAACTCTGAACCCAGATTGATGATGATAGCGGGCTTATAAAATTCTCCTGCGAGCTTGCCGGCAACAAGCCCGATGACACCGACGAAGTAGCTTTCATCACCATCTATAAGCAGTGGCAGGTGTAGTTTGGCAGCTAGTTTTTCCTTCGCTCGGCTTAATGCTTCACTAGTTAATTTTTGCCGCTCGACATTCTTTTCCTCCAGCTCTAAGGCCAGGAGGCGAGCTTCCTCCGGTGACTGAGTGGTGAGCAACTGGTAACTTGTGGAAGCATTGTTCATCCTGCCAGCAGCATTGAGGCGAGGTCCCAATACCCAGGAAATATCTTCAACATCAAGTCCCCCCAACTCCAGCCCGGCTAATTTAACCATTTCTTGAATTCCCACACGGGAGCTATTATTAAGCTCTTTCAGCCCCTCCTTGACCAGGTAACGATTCTCGCCAACGAGAGCAACTAAATCGGTAACGGTGGCCAAAGCTACTAAGTCCAGCAATCTAGTTAGCGATTTCTCCCGCCCATCTTTGTGGAATAGCGCTTGCAGAAGCTTGAAGACAACGCCACCACCGGCCAGATTCGAACAGGGATACACTGAATCCTTTCGCTTCGGGTCAACTACAGCTACGGCTCGAGGCAGGCTTCCTGATGGAACGTGATGGTCGGTGATAATCATATCCATCCCCATGTCTTGAGCCTGTTTTACCTCGGTAAGGTCAGTTACGCCACAATCAACAGTAATGACTAAATCTACTCCCTGGGACTGAAGCTTCTCCAGAGCTGAAATCTTCAATCCATGACCTTCGTTGACGCGGTCAGGAATATAAGGAATGACTTCAGCACCAAGCTTTGACAACCCCTCGACAAGAATAACTGTGGCTGTGACACCATCAACATCAAAGTCACCATAGACGGCAATCTTTTCCCGGGCAAGCAAGGCCTTGTAGACCCTGTTTACAGCCTGTGATATGTCAGGAAGCAGGAAGGGATTACCCTCCAGCCTGCTGTCAGCAGACAAAAAAGGGTCGATGTTTTCCAGCTTAACACCACGATTGTAGAGAAATTGAGCAATTAGAGGAGGAAGGGCAGAAGCCTTTAAGTATTCGTCTGGCACTGGAGGCAGGATTTTCCATCGGGCTCGTTGATTCAATTTCATACCTCAGCTTAATGCCTTTGGTTAGAATCGCTAACTATATCCTATGAGAGGGGGGGCAAGCAAGCTCCGGGGCATGGCGATTTGACCACTCGGCCCGACAATAAATATAATCCATATCAATGAGGGTAGCTTTCTATACATTAGGTTGTAAGCTCAATCAGGCCGAAACGGAATCCCTGGCTAACCGCTTTAGCCAAGCCGGATTTCAACTTGTTGCCCCCGGTGACGGGGCCGATATTTACATTGCCAATACCTGCACAGTCACCCATATCGCCGACCGCAAGTCACGCCACTGGCTCAGGCTGGCCAGGCGAAGAAATCCCCAGGCTCTAATTATCGCCACTGGCTGCTGTGCCCAAAGAAGTCACCAAGAGCTAGCCCCGCTTGCTGACCTCGTAGTTGATAACAAAGAGAAAGAGCACCTGGTTGAGATTGTGACGAGCTTATCACTGCCAACACTCTCTTTCGTACTTGAGAGGACCCCTTTACGTCATTGCGAGCACAGCGAAGCAATCTCGCCGATCACCACCCCCGTCAGGACTCGTAGCTTGATAAAGATTCAAGATGGCTGTCATAGCCCCTGCACATATTGCATTGTGCCCAAAGTAAGACCTCGTGAATATTCCTTGCCCGCTTCTCAGATAATCGACGAAGTTAAGCAAAAAGTGGCCTTTGGTTACAAAGAAGTTGTTCTCACCGGGACGAAAGTTGGCAGCTATAAAGACGACGGCACCGACCTCAGGGATTTGGTTCAGCGTATTCTCCGCGACACGGGCATCGAGAGATTACGTCTCTCGTCTTTACAGCCTTCGGAAATATCCCCCGAATTTCTTGCCTTGTGGCAGGATGAAAGGCTTTGTCGGCATTTCCACTTAGCGCTACAAAGTGGCAGCGAGACCGTGCTGCGAAGGATGAGGAGGAGCTACTCTCCAGACCAATATCAGAAAACAATAAATTTGATTAAAGAGAAGATAGCCGACGTAGCCATCACCACAGATATCATGGTTGGTTTCCCCGGGGAAAGCGATGAAGAGTTTGAACAGAGCTACTCTTTTTGCCAGCAGGCTGGTTTCGCAAATATCCATGTCTTCCCCTTCTCACCTCGCCCCGAGACAGCGGCAGCCGGGATGCCCGCGCAGATAAAAGACAAAGTTAAACGAGAGCGCAACCGGCGGATGCTAGAGCTATCCCGAAGCTCCCGGCGCCGCTTCTGCGAGCAGTTCCTGGATCAAACTATGCCGGTCCTGTGGGAGCGGGAAATGCCAACCTCGTCGAGCATCCTCGGCGAAGTCGGGACCAGTCCCGGCAGCGGAATATACTCAGGGTTGACCGACAACTATATCAGGGTCTTTGCCCATAGCGAAAAGCCCCTGAGCAACGAGATAGCACCTGTCAAACTGGTAGAATTTCATAACCAGGGAATATGGGGAGAGGTAGTAGGTGAAAATTCAGGTTAAGGTAAAGCCCGGGGCTAAGACCGAAGAAGTCAGCCGAGAAGGCGATAGCTTTATAGTCAAGGTTAAAGAGCCGCCCAGGGAAGGCAAGGCCAACCAGGCAGTCATCAAATTACTGGCAGCGCATTTCGGCGTTCCCCAAAGCCAGGTCAGGATTCTCAGCGGCTTTAGGAGCAGAAATAAGGTTATTGAGCTTGCGGAAGATTGATAGTATTTTGAAGAAACTCAGTCTAGCCTGTCTCTTGTTAAGACATAAGAGATCCGAGGTCTTTGCGTTAAAGCCCGGCTAGGTATTCAAGCGAAAGCTCAGCAAACCTCCTTTGCAGCTTGCGAAAATATTCAGATTTCAGTATTCTGTTGTAATCCTCAGGCATGAAAAGATTTGGGTAATGCTTTGGGTAGAGAGCAACACTTCTGAAAGCAGCAGCCCAGCCTAATTTCTCCTCTGTCGAGAGGCTACTCCAAATTGAGTCTATCAAGTCGTGACCTTCATTTGCTTGGCGCGCCTCTTTATCTCTGGGTCTGTTACCAAGCCTTTCAAGTTTCTGTAGCCATTCCTGATCACCATAATGGCATTTCCTACGATGACGACGACCTAGATATTGTGAGGGATAATCCTTGGCTCTATGCAACCAACCGTAGTCATAACCAAAAGCGATGATATCTATTAACCTATGTATGTCATTTGATGGCATCTTTTGTTCCCCTTTATATTTTAACCCAACTCCAGCCACCTTGTTGCTTCCCCTGGACGTTGTTTTGCCTAGTCCAGTGAACGATGGTAAACTAGAGTAAGGAGACGGAGCAAAGGCATTTATGGAGGACAGAGACGGGCTAGACCCTCAATCATTTATAGAACAAATTCTTTTCTCAACGCTGAGAATTGAACTGTTGGATGATAGTGGTAAGCTTCAAGGCATCGGCACAGGTTTTCTGGTGAAAGTCGATTTTCCTCAGAATCAGAGTGAAAGCTTAGCCTTGCTGGTTTCGAATAAACATGTGCTGTCTGGAAGCAATAGGTTCAATATTACCTTCCATCAGAGGAAGACAAACTCCAACCTCCCTGAATTAGGACAAACACTAAGCTATCATACGGCTAATTATAAAGAAGCTTTGTTTCTTCATCCCAACCCTAACATTGATCTTGCGTGTGTTAATATATCAACTGTCATTTCCCAGTTAGGCTCAAAAATATATTACAAGTTTCTAGAGAAGACAGTATTTGCAAATTTTACTGAACCTGAACTTGATGCTGGACAAAGAGTAATCTTTGTAGGATATCCTGAGAACCGCTATGATCAAAAGCACAATCTTCCTGTACTACGAAGTGGGGTCACAGCCAGCCATCCAAGATTAGACTACAACGGAGAGAAGCAATTCTTAATAGATGCTCAGGTCTTCCCCGGGTCAAGTGGAAGTCCGGTCTTTTTAAATATGAAAGAGGCTCAATATAACAGAGGTCAAATCATCATTGGCTCAGGATTACCTTACCTATTTGTAGGAGTTGTTTCAGCTACAATGATCCGAAATAATATCGTCAGTCCATTACCTGTAAATATGGTAGGTATTTCCGCGGAAGTGATTGGATTAGGTCTTGTCTTTAAAGCAACGGCGTTAGATGCCTTATTCGATTTAGCTCTTAGACAAACTTGGGAAAGAATTCATTCTAAATAGCAGAATTCAAGAACAGCAATTCCAAGCCTTACCAATGCAAAAAGAACCGTTCTCCTTAAGGAAGTACTTTCATCCGATTGGCCATACCTCTAGGTTAGTTAGATAAATTAGATAAAGTGAAAGACGACCTTTGAAGAAATCATTGAGTTGCTAGTGCCAGGATATGATTTTTAGGAGCTCGCTCAGTAGCCACCAGATTTCTTGTGCTCTTGAGTCTTGAAACCAAGTTTTTGGCTGCGGTCCACCACTTCCTCTAAAGTAGCTCGGTTGGGACTGCCTCTGGTTTCAGGTCGGGTGGCGTTAAGACCGGCAGCAGCGCTGGCCATGATAAGCGATTCTCGCAGATTGGCTCCCATAACATGGTAGGCGGCAAAGACCCCGGCGAAGACATCTCCACAACCTACTGTGTTAACCACATTTAGACCGAGCTTCTTGAGGGGCAGGGCCGGGACTTCGATCACCATACCGCTAGCCATTTCAAGCATGACTGCTCCTTGAGCGCCCAGTTTGAGCACCACGTTATTGTGGAATCTCAGCTCCTTCAGGCGCTGCAAGCTCATATTTAACTCAGAAGTTCCCAATAGAGCACTCGTCTCCGTTTCATTTAAGAAGAGGACTTCAGCTTCTCTGGCAAGAGATTGCAACACTTTGCGGTCCTGGTCTATCAGAATTCCCGGATCCCACAACACAGGGATGTCACGTCGTTTTGCCAGGTTTACTAGCTCCTCGGCTACCTCTAAAGGGGGGTCGGTGAGGACGATGCCTCGACATTCCTGCAACTGCCGCTTAAGCTCTGCTTTGTTCAGGTGTTCTAGCCTGAGCCTGGCATTCGCCCCCAGATGGTTGGCAATAACATTCTCTCCCGCCTGGTCAACAAGGATATAAGCCTGCCCCGATTCCTCTCCCACAATTTGGTGGACTCCCTCGGTGATGACTCCTTCATCCTCCAAGATGGCGATTTGCTGGCGAGCGATGTCATCCTTCCCCAGAGCGCCTATCAGGGCAACTTTTTTAGCCTCTAAAATCCGTGCTGCCGCTACAGCAACGTTGCCCCCCGTCCCTCCTGATACTCGAGTGATTTGTTTTATGATAACCTTTTCACCAGGCACCGGCAGCCGCTCTACGAAGCAGCTAATATCCCAGTTTATGGCGCCACATACTACCAAGCTGACCATCTTACTCCTCCAACATACGCGATAGAAATAGCTTTAGAAAGCGAGCCCCATCCACAGCAGCGGCTACATGTATCAACTGAGAGTTATCAGAGGGCAAGATACGAGTAACTCCTCTATCCCAGTCATTACCTTTAACTATTTCTACCTTTGCCAATGTAAAATCGAGCAAGGAAGCATCCAGCAACATTGCTAAAGCTAACGGGTCATGCATGCTACAGCATCCATGGTATTTTACCGCGTATTCTACCAGTTGGGCTACTAGATGTGCAGCCCGTGTATGCCTGGTCTTAATTTGCTCCAGATGCTGACTATTCAGGCAAGTCGCAGGGTCCATGGTTACATCCAGACCCACAGCGAAGATGTCCACTCTGGAATTGAATACTCTATGAGCAGCTTCAGGGTCCTGCCAGATATTGAATTCGGCATAGGGGGTTTGATTTCCTTTGCCATAAGGCGTGAGACCGTAAGCGCCTCCCATGAGAACCAGTTTGGCCAAAAGCCCCGGCAGTTCGGGATGAAGCTCAAAGGCATAAGCCACATTGGTTAGAGGTCCCGTGGCTACCAGAGTGACTTCGCCAGGAGCATCCAAAACTAACCGGGCAAGGAAATCCCAGGCTGTAGCCGGGTATAGTGGAGTCTGGGGAGACGGCAACTCGCAGTTGCCCAACCCATCTGGGCCATGGTAGCTTAAAGCATCTTCTAACGGCTGGTTCAAAGGGTTTGCTGCCCCCTTCACTACCGGGATACTGCCTGCATTCAAGTATTCCAATACCCGGCGAGCGTTGGCGCTGGTCATTTCCAGAGGAGCATTGCCTGCCACCGTGATTATGCCCAGAACCTGGACTTCAGGCGACTTTAACGCCAGAATTAAAGCCAGGGCATCATCGATGCCGGGGTCCATATCCCAAACGACTTTGTGCATCGAATTCTACAGGATACACTATCATAAATTTCGGGAGAGCATAAGAAGTTAAACGCATAATCTCGTATAAAATTCCTCGCCCTCGATGGGAGAGGATTAAGGCGAGGGTGGACACAATATAGGAATTCAAAAATCAAAGGGCAAAAATCAAAATGACAATTCAAAACGCAAAATTTTTAACCTTTGCTCTGTAATTTTGCACTTTTATTTTTACCCTTCACATTTTGAAGGGACTTGTGGTAGGGAATTAGACCCCCAGCTTCCACCATATCTATAAACCACGCTGGAATTATCAGACGAAATTCAAACTCCTTGCCCGTAGTGAGGTTCTTAATAGTCCCCCGTCTCAGGTTAATCACTATCTCATGCCCGGTCTTAAATTCAGCGGAAATTCCCGGCAAATCTATGGCCGGGCAGCCCAAGTTCCAGAAGTTCCTGAAGAATATCCTGTGTATTGAGTCGGCAACCACAGCCTGGACACCCTTAAACTTCAGGGTTTCCGCAGCCTGCTGCCGGCTTGAACCAATGCCAAAGTTCTCTTCGGCAACTATAATGTCCCCTTTGGCAACCTTGGTGAGGAAATCCCTGGGCACATTCTCACGATGCCCGACATCGCTCAGCCCGCTTTTAGCGATGAACTCTTGATATTGGCTCTGGCTCGTTTCATCACCACCCATGATAAACCTGCCGGCAAAGAGTTCATCAGTGTCCACATCCTTACCAAACTTCCAGACTCGACCTCTGAGTTCCATCTATGCCTCCCGGAAAAACTCCCGTGGGTCACTTATTTTGCCTTTCAACGCCGAGGCTGCCACGGTCGCTGGTGATGCCAGATATATTTTGGCAGTCACATCTCCGACCCGACCCTGAAAGTTACGATTGGCTGTGCTTATACAAACCTCGTCCGGTCCCAGTATGCCCATATGCGCTTCCATACAGGGACCGCAGGTAGGTGGACCGACCACAGCCCCAGCCTCCACAAATGTCGCTATTAATCCATCTGCCAGAGCGGCTTTAAGGACTTCCTGCGAGGCCGGTATGACGATAACCTTGGTAAACTTATCTACCTTCCGACCCTTGAGTATTCTGGCAGCAATCCTGAGGTCTTCCAGGCGTCCGTTGGTGCACGAGCCTATAAATGCCTGGTCGATCCTAGTCCCCTCAACCTCAGTAACTCCCACAGCATTGGACGGCTTCGGGGGTACGGCAACCATAGGCTCCTTGATATCATCGGCGTGAAACTCCAGTGTTTCCGCATACTCCGCATCTTGGTCGCCTTGAATAACCTCGAAGGGCTGGTTGGTTCTAGCCTTGAGAAAATTCACTAACTTCCGGTCAGGCTCGATGATACCATTAGTGGCACCTGACTCTATGGCCATATTGGTTAGAACCATGCGGCTCTCAATGCTCATCTGGCTGATAGTCGAGCCCGTATATTGAAGAGATTTAAACAGGGCGCCGCTTATGCCTAACCTCTTCAATATGAAAAGCATTAAATCCTTCGACATTATGGGGGGCTTGAGCTTGCCCTCAACATTTATCCTGATAGTGCCCGGGACTCGCTCCCATAATCTTCCTGTTTTGAACACCACAGCCATCTCATCAACGCCAATCCCGGTGGCAAAAGCTCCCACTACACCCGATGTCGTAGTGTGGCTATCCACACCAACAAGAATAGTACCTGGCAGCACATGCCCCTTCTCCACAAGCACCTGGTGGGCTATGCCCCCTTTGCCAACTTCATAGTAGTTTTCTATACCTTGTTCGAGGACAAATTTCTTTATATTAAGACACTTTTTAGCAGTGTCGATATCTTTATTGGGCACATAGTGGTCCAGCACTACTATTATTCTCGCGGGGTCCCAGACCTTTTCCACGCCCAGTTCCCTGAACTTGGCAATCGTATGTGCACCCAGCGCATCGTGTATCAGAGCCCGGTCCACAGAGACCTCGACAATCTCGTCCGGTCTGACAACTTTTTTCCCAGCTTTTTTAGCTAATATCTTCTCGACAAGAGTCATATTCTTCTCCCGTTTTGGAGATGCTTATCTTATCTGATTCACCCAGGTTGCCGCAAATGCTCCATATTTTTGTAGTTGCTTGATTCATCAAGCTTCTCTTGTCATTCTGAGCCCTTCACTTCTTGTCATTGCGAGCGAAGCGTGGCAATCTCAGAGATTGTGGAGCCTGTTCCGAAGCGTAAGTGAGGAATCTCAACTCCTCACAATGACAGGATTAATGTGTCATTCTGAGTCGAAGGCGAAGAATCTCACCCTCACCTTACTCCTCTCCCGTCGAGAGAGAGGATTTTGTACTAGATTGTGCAGCAGTCATCTTTGCATCAAGAGGCGCGACATGATATTTTTGAGCCAGTGGCTATCAAAGAAGTTCTTGAGCTCTTAGAACAGGAATATGGCCCTCGCCAGTGGCAGGCAGACAAGGACCCTATCGATGTGCTCGTAGGGACCATACTTTCCCAAAATACCTCGGATGCCAATTCGGGAAGAGCTTTTGCCTCCCTTAAAGCTAGCTTCGATAGCTGGGAGGCCCTAGCGTCGGCTCCAGCAGAGCATATCGCCCGGGTCATTAAGTCCGGGGGGTTATTCCAAATCAAGGCCGCTAGAATCAAGCAGGTACTGGAGCAAATTGAAAAGGAACAGGGTCGCATCAGCCTTGATTCTCTCAAATCGAAGTCTATGGCTGAAGCTGAAGACTACTTAATGCGTCTGCCCGGGGTAGGACATAAGACAGCTAGCTGTGTGCTGCTTTTTTCCCTGGGGAAGCCATCCCTGC
>DATBWO010000097.1:0-11721 GCA_036514775.1 Dehalococcoidia bacterium
CCTTCCGATAGAACCTCAAGATATCTTCAGCCTTCACTAATCTAGTAATATCCTGCCTAATATATCAGCCTATCCACCGGTGAGGTATAATTTAAGAAATAAATACTCTGGAGCGGGCATGAAATCGTTAGTAGTTTATTATTCTTTGACAGGTAAAACGAAGCTGGTATCTCAAGTAATCGCCGAAGCGCTGAATGCCACGCTAGTGGAGATTAAGGAGACAAAGCCCAGAAAACTAGGGCCCTTCGTCTATTTGACTGGTGGCTTCGCCGCTATAATGAACTGGGGGAGTAAGATAAATCCCATAGATGTCGATTTAAAGCAGTATGAAAGAGTATTCATCGGTTCTCCAAACTGGGGTTCCAGACCAGCACCGGCCGTTAACTCGTTTATATACCAGACAAATTTTGAAGGCCGAAGTGTTATTCCGTTCCTTACCATGGGTGGCGACAATGCAGATAAAGCTCTGGCGAACATAAGGGCTAAAATAGAGAAAAACCAGGGCAAGGTAGCAGGCTCTTTTGCCATAACATCGTACGGATTGTCTGACGAGGAAATCATAACCAGGGCTAAGGAGGCTATAAAAGAGTATTCAAGCTAGACCTAAGTCATTTAATGATGACACTTCTCCCCGACCCCCTTCTAGCTATCAACTTGTGACACATACTGTATAGCTAAAATGAATGTTTGGGTATATCATGAAATCAAAAGGGGCTGTATTATAAATACAGATGCGGACGACAGCAAAGAGAAAGCTTCTAATTGGAGCAGGTACCTTATCCACAGGATTAGGGATTATCGGTGTTTTTGTCCCGATTCTACCTACAACCCCATTTCTATTACTCGCCGCTGCTTGTTATATGCGGAGCTCTGAGCGGTTTTATCAATGGCTTATGAACAACAAAATATTTGGAGACTATGTCAGGAACTATATTGAAGGCAGAGGAATGCCTATGAGAATAAAGATATTTACCATCCTTCTACTCTGGCTAACTATCGGACTCACAATAACTTTTGGAGTACAGAACATAATTATCAGGATAATACTAATTTGTATTGCTATTGGGGTTACAGCACATATTGTTCTAATCAAAAAAAGAAAAGTTGAAGACATTCAGAAGCAAAACTAATTGACAGTGGCGGGATTTGCACCAGCTTGTAATGAAACTGTAAGCTATAATAGCTGGTAATATGCCGTGTGAAATTTCCAGGTTAAAATAAATTATTAAGGAGTCGCATCATCTGTGCTGGCTAAACTGACATTTCTGGGCGGAGCGGGGAATGTTACAGGTTCCTGCTATCTTTTAGAGAGCCAGGATACCCGTGTGCTGATAGATTGCGGCATGTACCAGGAGCGGAAGTACCAGGAGAGAAACTGGCAGCCATTTCCGTTCGACCCCCGGTCCATCGATGTCGTTTTTTTGACCCATGCCCATCTCGACCATTGCGGACTTCTGCCGAAACTGGTACGAGACGGTTACAAGGGCAAGATATACTGCACTCAGGCGACGGCTGAGCTAGCCGAGATTATCCTCCTCGATGCCGCACAGTTGCAGGTAGAAGACGCTATATATAAAGCAAAACGTCATAAAAGGGAGGGTCGCCGCGGTCCTTATCCGGAAATACCCCTGTACACCGTAGAAGATGCCGAAGCAGTTCAGCCGCATTTTTCCGCCGTGGAATATCTGAGCTGTGCCAGAATTAATAGCAATATCGAAAGCTGTTATTATGAAGCAGGGCATGTACTGGGGGCGGCAGTCATAAGTATAAACATCCAGAAGGATGGCCAGAACCACAGAGTAATTTTTTCGGGTGATATCGGCGAGCCTGACCGCCCCATAGTAAATGACCCGGCTATTTTTGACGAGGCCGAATATATAGTTATAGAGTCAACTTATGGCAACCGTACTCACGAAGAACACAAGAGCATCGATATTCAAAAACAACTGCGCGATTGCATCAACAGGACGGTAAGCGCGGGGGGCAACATCATCATTCCCAGTTTCGCTTTGGAGCGGAGCCAGGAACTGCTGTACCACCTGAATGAATTGTTTTTACGTAAAGAAATTCCACCTTTAATCGTCTTTCTGGATAGTCCCATGGCAACACGGATTACCGAAGTATTTAAGCGTCACGCAGAACTCTTTGACGAAGAGATGATGCGGCGTCTGCACCAGGGTAATTCCTGTTTTAGTTTTGAAAACCTCAAAATGGTACAGAGCGTGGAAGAGTCCAAAGCCATTAACAACATAAAGGGAAGCAGTATCATCATAGCTGGCAGCGGTATGGTAACCGGTGGCCGTGTGAAGCACCACATTGTCAATAACATCAGGAGGGCAGAAAGCACAATATTATTTGTCGGCTATCAAGCGGAGGGGACGCCGGGCAGAATATTGCTGGACGGCACCAAGAAAATCCGCCTACTGGGGCAAGTACATCCGGTGAGAGCACATATTGAAAAAATCGATGGGTTCTCGGCGCACGCCGACTGTGATGGACTACTAGCCTGGTTATCTGATATCCGTGTCCCGCCGCGCTGTGTATTCATCACTCACGGGGAAGAAAAGGCAGCCACGAGCTTTGCGAAGTTCCTGAGCGAGAGGACGGGGTGGACCATAAAAGTCCCTCTATACAAAGAAACTGTGAAGCTCGTTTAAATCGTTAAAGAAAAGTCAATTATAGTCAATTGCAAAATTCCCTTATAGTTCTCCCTCCTCTCGCGGACGCAAAAAGCAAGTTTTTTAAAAATTCCCCTCTTAATGTAAGAGGGGATAGGGGAGTTATGAAAGTAACCCCCTTTATCCCCCTTATTCTAAGGGGGAAATAAAATAGACAAACGGCTACAGAAAGAGGAAGCTTATAACCCATGAAATCTCGGCTTTTGTGGGGACTTCTGGCGGGAGGGAATTAGATTGTGGAGGATTTCACCATCACCTAAATCCTCTCTCATCAATGGAGAGGAATTTTACGCGGGATTATTAAGAAAAACAGCGGCCGTACTTGACCCACTGACCAAAGCCTTATCAGAACCGGCAACGTGCACCGGGGCGTTCCTGTTCAAGGGTATATTCTTTTATTTCACACACAGGTATAATGTGAAAGCTAAAAGGCATCGAATGATACACTTATGATGAATTGGATAAGAACCAGTTTAAAGCTTAGGAGGAATACATGATAGATTACATGGTCAGCTATTTCAAAGCTTTCTTTCAAAACCCCGGCGCCTGGGGTATTGGTCTGGCTATAGCCTTCGGTGCGGTCTGGCTGGCTTGTTACCGGCCACCGCTCTTTAAGAAACCCTGGCTGTGGGCAGTCCTCGTAAGCAGCGCCTTTCTAACTCTGGCTGCTATTTGCTTTATTCAAATCCCTCTCTGGGTTTGGAGTGGACAAGCACTGCATCATTTCTGGAGCCAGGAGGTCCTCATGCGCTGGATTCTTCTGGCGGGGATACCACAAATACTCCTCGGTGGACTGGTGCAGGAAGGGTCAAAGCTGGTGCCGGTGGTCGTCTACTGGTGGCGTAGCGGCAAGAATATTGACCCCAAGCTGGGACTGGCCATCGGCGCTGTGGCCGGAGCTGGATTTGGCATCTTCGAAGCACAATATGCACTCTCAGGGTGGACCTGGGAAGCAGTGCAAACTGGCGGCTTCATGGCACTGACTGGGTTTTTCGTGAGGTTCTTTGTCGTAGCCGCCCATACCGCTTTTCCCGCCCTGGCCGGGTATGGTCTGGCCAAGGGCCGGGGATGGCAGTTCTACCTCATAGCCTCTGTCCTGCACGGCTTATTGAACTATAGCGTAGTTTTGTGGCAGGCAGGACTCCTTACCGATGTTCATATGGAAATCTATATTGCTGTCATAGCCGCGCTGGTGACGGCCTGGGCTCTATGGCTCCGCTGGAGAAAAAGGGCAGCTACGATTGAGCCCGAAATATCACCTCCGGGAGAGTTATCAAATCAAGAGTAGATTATCTTGTAAAAGGAGGAAAGCATGGAAGAGGAAAGAAAAAAACATTGGTACCACCGCCGCTCCACGACTTTGGTAGGCCCTATCTGGTTCATCGGCTGGCTATTTACAATCGGTTATGCCAATCTGGAATGGTGGCAGGTTATACTGGCCATAGTAGTCTGGCCGTACTTTCTAGGGCGGGCAGTGGGCGGTTAAGAGCGCGTACCCTGATAACCCGAAGTGCAGAGTGTCACGGGCTTTTGCCCGTGGGTATCTACGGCAGCCAAGGCAAGCTCTGGGTGGTGATTTCTGAAATATCCGATATTTCAACATTGAATTCAAGGAGTAAGAACCATGACTACAAACTCTTTAGAAAAACTCGGGCAAGTTGAACTGGCTAATTACGCCATCAGTGTATTAAGACGGATAATGTTGCACTACGGCATATGGTTCAACGAAGTCGTCCATCAGCTAGGTCTGGAAGAAGCTATTCGACTTGAGGAAGAGGCTTCCGCTTCGTTTTTCCCCATAGCTATGAACCGCGTAGCCAAGTCTCTGGGCTCTAAAACTGAAGAAGACCTGCCACTCTGGCTGGTTAATATGGAGAAGGAAAGGTTAATCAGCCTGATAAAGGCTTTGTCCTTTACCTGGCTGGCAGGTGATGGGGTGTGGTTCCGAACTGTCGAGGACAATTATGATATGTATACCAGCAAAAGGTGTAACGATACCTGCTGGGCCAGGTACTCGCCTTTGGAAGCAGCTATGATAAAATCGTTTTTACAGCTCCCCCAACGAAGCGGGCTGGACGGTTTAGAACAAGCCTTAAACTTCCGGCTCTACGCACACATCAATGAGCAGACAATCGAAAGGTCAGGTAATGAACTCATTCTTCGTATGGTGAAATGCCTGGTCCAGGGAACAAGAAAACTCAAGAGGCTGCCCGATTATCCCTGCAAGTCGGCCGGATTGGCAGAATTTCCGGCATTTGCCAAGATGATAGACCCTAGAATTAGGGTCGAGTGCATCAGCTGTCCTCCCGACGAGCATCCCAAGGAATGGGTTTGTGCCTGGCGGTTTTACATTACTAAGTAAGCACCAGACAATTGGATTTGAAACAAAAAGGGAGGTTTTGAAATATGATAAAGAATGATAGTGAAACGCAATGCTGTCCTAAGTTTGACCCCGAACCATGGCATGATAAAGAAATAAGGTGGAAAGATAAGCTCTTTGTCAAAGACACTATGAGGCAATTCATGCATATGCCGCTACCCGGAGCATTCGGTAAAACAGTGGGAAGGATGTGGCAGAAAATTGAAGATGCCGGAGCAACTCCGGATACCAAGGACTTTATCATGCTGTCTACCGAATCATCGCCCTGGAAAGGTGAACTATATATCAATGTGACAAAAGAAATCCCGAACGCCGAAAACGTCAAACTATCAGGAACATATATCACCAAAGTTTTCGATGGCCCGTATAACGCCGTACCAAAATGGATTAAAGAAATGAATCAATATGTAACCCAAAAGGGCAAGACAGTTAAAAAGTATTATTTCTACTATACGACCTGCCCCAAGTGTGCCAAGATTTACGGCCATAATTATGTGGTAGCATTCGCCGAGGTATAAGATACCATCTTTTTAATAGGGAAAATGTCGGATTAAACGGTGGTATTGACAACAAAAGCATGGATGGCTATTCTGAACCTACAACGCCATTATTGAGGGGGTTAGCATGAAACTATCACCGGAAGAGAAGAGGAGAATCTATGAAGAAGAGAAGGCGCGGATTGAGGCACGGGAAAAGATAGAGCGAGAAAAACAGACAGCGCCGGCAGGTACAAGTACGGGGCTATCGCCAAATATTGCCGGATTATTATGCTATGTTGCCGGATGGATAAGCGGCATCATCCTTTTCATTTTAGAGCAGAGAAGCAAATTTGTTCGTTTCCACGCGGCGCAGTCAATTGTTGCATTTGGCACCATCACAGTTGCCGGGATTCTACTTGGTTTGATACCAGTGGTCGGTGGTGCTTTCTCTGCAATTATAGGAATCATAGGGTTCATTGTTTGGATAATAATGATAGTCAAGGCTTCTAGTGGTGAGTGGTATAAACTACCATGGGCTGGTGATGTTGCTGAAAAGATAGTCGCTTCATCAAGGGTAACAGGTGAATATTCTGAGCCTCCACCCTCAGAACCAACAGCAGAGGCACCGACACCACCCCCCACTGCAGATTTAGGTAAACGAATCACAGATGAAGTAGATGCTCATTTCAAAAGTAGAGGTGGCAGAATAACAGCTTCCGTTTTTGCCATCGCCTGGAGTATCGTTTTATTAATATTCTTCAACTTTTTTAATCAATACGTAGCCTATTATCATTCGGAAACAGTAGGCAGCATGACTATATGGACAAGATATCCGTTCTTTACAGAAAACATTAATCTATGGCTACCGATTCTTACAACAACTCTAATCATAACTATTATCGGTCACATTATTT
Source organism: Dehalococcoidia bacterium (assembly GCA_036514775.1). Taxonomy (GTDB): domain Bacteria; phylum Chloroflexota; class Dehalococcoidia; order GIF9; family AB-539-J10; genus RBG-13-51-36. The sequence goes on from DATBWO010000097.1 coordinate 6,452, forward strand.
TGATTATCCTGGATAGGTATATACTGCGTGAAATGATTCAGATCGTTATAAATGCATTTGCACTTTGGACGGTTTTAACTCTTCTATCCGTCTTTCCTTTCGACTTCAGTGTAATACCTAGTACTACGGCGGCTGAGGCCACATATTTAGGCGTCAGGATATTCTTGATTTTTATTTCAGTTGGGATAGGAATCGCAATACTGGTTGGTGTGATAAAGTTAATTGTTAATGTAGTCAGGGGAACTGCCAGTTACGAGGAGCATATTTAACTAATCAGTTTGGTCAAAACTGACCACCTATACGGTTAGAGAGCCTATTCTTGCATTCTACGACTTCTTACGAGTGGTATAATCACGTGGAGGCAGGCCAAAGATAAGGAGGTGTGATATCAAGAAGGCAATAATAATTGCAATAGTGGTAGCGGTAGTCTGCACCTTGTTAATTTTGAGGGGTTGGCCGGGAGTTCTGATTGGGTCTGGAAATCTCGAGACTGAAGAATATGCTTTTGCTAATTTCACCAGAGTTGAGATCGGCTCCGCTTTTGAATTTGAAATCAAGCAATCTAGCTCGTTTAGCATAAATGTTACCGCGGACGATAATGTACTAGACTATGTCCAAGTTTCCCAAATCGGTCAAACTTTGAAGATAAGGCTTAAGACAGTCCCGGGCTTTCGGCTCGTAACTCTGAGAGCATCGGTGACTATGCCTCAGCTTCACAGCCTGACTGCCTCTGGCGCATCGCACGGCACTGTTTCCGACTTCAGTTCCACTGAGGATTTGGATATTAGGGTATCTGGAGCCAGTAGGGTTACCGGTGACATCACAGCAAGCAATGTCGATTTTGACATAAGTGGAGCAAGCACTATTCAGTTGGAGGGGTCTGCTAACGACATATTGGCTAGTGTAAGTGGCGCTAGCCATCTCAATCTTGACGATTTCACAGTCGATAATGCCGACGTCAATTTCAGTGGTGCCAGCTCGGGCACTGTAAACCTGAATGGTAGATTGGATGCTGACCTTAGCGGTGCATCAAAACTATGGTACATTGGCGAGCCTATAATGGGCGATATAGATACATCCGGTGCGTCTACGCTTAGTAAGAAATAAAGACTTTACTGGTATAACCGGGTCGGATCAAGTCGATACGGTTACCATTGGCCACCCGTGTTGGCAAAAGAGCGAACTAGTTGATATAATTTTGTATAGCACAGGCAAGGAGGTTACGGACATGTGTAACACATGCGCGCGTCACAACCCAGGGCGATCCGCCAATAAACCTGCAGCGAAGCCGGAAAAAGGAAAGAAAGCGCCTGCCAAGAAGAAGTAGGAAACTGCTCGAAGTGGCAGCGACTGGACTTGAACCACAGAGGATAGGTGGTCAATCTGAAAAAGGGTTCATTTACTCGAGAAAATAGCTGCAATACCAGCAATTGCGAGTGCTACCCCGATTCCCGTTAGCATTATTGGGAACATACCACTGCCACTATCTTTGCTGGACAGATATGCCAAGATAAAAAGCACTGCGCTAAGACCAAATGGTGCAACGATTCTAGCTACCTTCATTTGCCCTCCGGAACAATGCTATTCCCAATAATAACACGATTAACTGAATACTCACAACTTGTTGAAGGGAACTCACCAGGGAAACAATTAAGTGGCAGCGGCTGGAGTTGAACCAGTGTCTAAACTGTAAGTAGTATAATGATATAACTCATATTATATTGGCTGGAACTCGCAATGTCGCGTAGAAAAAAACCTATATCATTCCGTATTTCAGAGGTATCACATGTGGTCGGCGCTACCTATAGCCAGCTTGTGTATTGGGATAAGACAGGCCTGGTGAGCCCGAGTCTGAGAGCAGCATCTGGAAAAGGTTCGCGCCGTCTCTATTCTGTAGAAGACATCTTCGAATTAAAGGTCCTGATGAAATTGTTGGATAGTTCGGTGCCTCTACAGCGGATACGGTCGAGCTTCCGCTTTATACGAGGTCAATCCAAGGCTTTAGCATCCTTCGTAGTGCTCACGGATGGGAAGACAGTCTATTTCTACGAGGACTATGATGTTCTCGTGGACACGTTGAAGGAAGGCCAGACAGTATTACGTATCGCGGTTCAAGACCTGATTGCAGAAGTACAAGCCAGGTTGACCAATGGACAGTGAGTACAAAAGGAACCAATTCTGTCACAATTGCAGGATATCAATGAATGACTGACGGGGATGCCCGCAGTTTAGCCGAGGCACTAGGGAATTGTGCGGATGTGGAATATGGCAGCGGCTGGAGTTGAACCAGCGACCAAAGGCTTATGAGTCCTCTGCTCTACCACCTGAGCTACGCTGCCCGAAAATAGTTTAGCATTGGCTAGGGAAGACGGTCAAATTAAGGGGCGCTTTTTCACCCGCCATGACAAGGAGAATTTGAACAGTTATAATCTAATGCGGCGATGTCAAGCTACACAGGAGGCATAAATTGAAGGAGCTGTTTGCCAAGTTCGTAGAAAATAAACTGGTCTCTGGTGTTTTGCTCATTACCTGCGGCTTGCCGGGCACCTGGAAAACTGAAACGAGCGAAGAGATTTCCAGGATTAAGGGCTACCCCATCTTGCGGTCCGACCTGATTAGACTAGAGGTGCTGAAAGGCGATAATGTATTCGATGAGAAAGTCGCCTCGGATATGAGCAAACGGACAATGGTCTATGATGAGACATTCCGACGGGCAGACGAGGTCCTGGAGAAGGGCAATAGTGTAATAATCGATGCCACCTTCGTCACCCAATCTTTGAGAAGGCGGGCTGCCGAGATAGCCGCCAAACATAATAAGACATTCGTCATCCTGCAGACTTATTGTCCGCAAGAGGTAGCCATCGCCCGGATACTAAGACGTAACAAAGAGGACTACGAATCGAATGCCCTCACCGAGCAGGCTTACCTCAACAATAAAAAGAAGTTCGAAAAAGTGGACGTGAATGACCTGAAGCGATTGTATCCCAAGCTTAAAATTATTCACCTGACAGTTGATACTCAATATGACCCGCCCGAAGATTGGTATATCATTGGCATGAAACAGAGATAGGAATGAAAATAGATTTGCACATCCATACCAAGACTGGCTCGGACGGCAATCTCCCCATCGAAGAGGTTTTTCAAGAAGCCAAAAATAGAAACATCGATTTAATCTCGATAACTGACCACGATTCTATAGACTGCCAGAAAAGGGCGATCACCTTGGCGAGAAAGCACGGCATATCTTACATCACAGGGGTGGAATTAAATGTGACTTTCCATTATCCGGAGGGCAATAAAGATGTCTCTCTGGATTTTCTGGGATATGGATATGACATCGGCAATCAAGAGCTAAAAAACAAGCTTCAATTGATAAAAGAATACAGGAGAAGAAGAGCGCGCCAAATTTTGCAGAACTTGAATGTTGAGTTCGATAAAGAGGGCAGGGCAAGATTTACCGAGTCAGACCTTAGGAAAATAGAGGATAGTGTAGACGGCGTGTTCGGGCGACCTCATATAGCGAACTACCTGGTGGAAAAAGGGATTGTAAAGGATAAGCAAGGTGCCTTCGAGAAATATCTGGTCAAATGCGATGCCCCCAAATATCCCCTTTCTTTAGCTGAAGCTTCACAGTTGATCAGGGACGCCGGGGGCATACTGGTACATGCCCACCCCGGTGATCCCAGCGGCACATCTTTAATGAGCATAATACGCAATTTGGAGGAACAAACGAAGGTTATAGAAAAATATATGCTAAAATACATTGATGGTATTGAGTGCTGGCATACGAAACATGATGGGAAAACCACGGCATACTATATTGAGTTTGCCAGAAAGCACAATATGTTTATGACCGGCGGCAGCGATTGTCATCAAAAGCCGCTCCTTATGGGCACATTGGATATACCTGATTGGGTTGCTGAGCAGCTCAAGCTAATGACATTTTCACGGAGCTAAAAAGATGAAGAACTATGACATTAAAGACCCTTCTCTGGCCCAAGAGGGCAAGCTGCGCATTGACTGGGCTGGCAAGGAAATGCCAGTGGTCAAGCTTATAAAAGAAAGGTTTGGCAGGGAAAAGCCCCTGGCGGGAGTGCGTATTTCGGCCTGCCTCCACATCACTACGGAAACGGCCAATTTAGCTCTGGCTCTGAAAGAAGGTGGTGCGGAAGTAGTCCTATGTGCCTCCAATCCTCTAAGTACCCAGGACGACGTAGCTGCTGCCCTGGTGGACTATGGTATTCCCGTCAACGCTATAAAGGGAGAGGATAACAAAACTTACTACAAACATATCATCACCGCCCTGGAACATAAGCCACAGATTACCATGGATGATGGCGCGGACCTGGTTTCCACCCTTCATAAGGATTACCCAAAACTGGCGGCGGATGTCATCGGCGGCACTGAAGAAACGACCACTGGGGTCATCAGGCTGAGGAACATGGCCAAGGCCGGTAAGTTGATTTACCCCATTATCGCCGTAAACGATGCTCAAACCAAGCATTTCTTTGACAACAGGTATGGAACGGGGCAAAGCACAATTGATGGCATCACCAGGGCCACCAATATACTCTGGGCGGGGAGGAAAGTGGTTGTTTGTGGCTACGGCTGGTGTGGCAAAGGGATAGCAAAGCGGGCTCAAGGGCTGGGAGCGCAGGTTATCATTACCGAGGTCCAGCCTATCCCGGCTCTGGAGGCTACCATGGATGGCTATCAAGTCATGCCTCTGATTAAGGCTTGCGAGATAGGAGAGGTCTTCATCACCACTACAGGCGATATGAACGTCATTGATAAGGCACACATCTCCCGGATGAAGGATGGAGCTATTCTGGCTAATAGCGGCCACTTCAATGTAGAAATAAATATTCCGGCTTTGGAAAGCCTGGCCAAATCGAAGAAACGAATACGTTCTTCTGTTGATGAATACACTTTAGGCGATGGGCGGCATATCTATCTGTTGGGCGAGGGCAGGCTGGTCAATCTAGCGGCCGCCGAGGGACACCCGGCCAGCGTTATGGACATGAGCTTTGCCAACCAGGCTCTATGTTTGGAGTATCTTACCAAGATGAAAGGAAAGCTTGAGCCCGCGGTCTATCCTGTGCCTGAGGAAATTGACCAAGAGGTAGGTAAACTAAAACTCGCCGCCATGAATATCACCATTGATACCTTGACCAAGGAGCAGAAAAAATACCTGGCAAGTTGGGAGTCAGGAACGTAGAAAGAGCAGAAGTAAAAAGCAAAATATGACAAATCCTAAGCACGAAATCCTA